>NZ_JBHYMK010000067.1:0-37838 GCF_042743065.1 Streptomyces sp. NPDC058872 | reverse complement strand
CCCGCCGGACCGGCGGGCGGCGCCCCGGGCGTCACCGGTGGGGCCGGGGCCTCAGCCCTCCGCCTTCGCGACGCCGATCGGGCAGCTCACGCCCGTCCCGCCGATGCCGCAGTAGCCCGCCGGGTTCTTGTCCAAGTACTGCTGGTGGTACCCCTCCGCCGGGTAGAAGGGGCGGGTCCCGTCGGCGGGGAGCACCTGGGTGGTGACCTCCCCGTAGCCGGAGCCCGTCAGGACCTTCTGGTAGGCCTCCCGGGACGCCTCGGCCGTCGCCGCCTGCTCGGGGGAGTGGGTGTAGACCGCCGAGCGGTACTGGGTCCCCACGTCATTGCCCTGTCGGAAGCCCTGGGTCGGGTCGTGGGACTCCCAGAAGAGCTTCAGGAGCGCCGCGTACGACACCTTCGACGGGTCGAAGACCACGCGGACGGCCTCGGCGTGGCCGGTCAGGCCGGAGCACACCTCCTCGTACGAGGGGTTCGGAGTGTGACCGCCCTGGTAGCCGACGAGGGTCGTCCAGACGCCGTCGGTCTGCCAGAACTTGCGCTCCGCGCCCCAGAAACAGCCGAGGGCGAAGTCGGCGACCTCCAGGCCCTCCGGGTAGGGGCCGAGCAGGGGGTTGCCGAGAACGGTATGGCGCTCGGGGACGGAGAACTCCGGCTCCGACCGGCCGGGCAGGGCCTGCTCGGGGGTGGGGAGGACGGGGGTGCGGGACAGGAACATGCTGCATCTCTCCTCGACGTTCGGCAGTCCTGTCAACGCTGCAGGGGCGGGTGCGATTCCCCGTCCGCGAGTTGCTCCGCGCAGGCGTCGCGGGCCCGACAGAACTCCCCGGCCGGGTCCGCCTTGTAGCGCCAGGGCAGCGCCCCGACGTAGCCGTCCACGAGCCGGAACTGTTCCATCGCCTCCTCCGTGCGGTCCTGCAACCAGAGGTAGTACGCGAGCAGGTGCCGGGCCTCCGACAGGCGGGGGTGCCCCGGGTCGGCGGCGGCCACGTCCGCGAGGAGCGCGTCCACGGCCGCGAACATCTCCGGGGTGCGGTCGACGTCCGTGTCGTCCGAGTCGTCGTGCTCGAAGTGCGCGATCAGCGGGAACGCCGTCATCAGAGTGCCGGCCGGCGCCCCGGCCGCGGCCCGCACGGCGAAGGCCCGCGCCAGCTCCGCGGATCCCCGCCACTTGCGGCACCAGTACTGGAGCGCCGTGAAGTGCGCCTCGTAGTGGTGCGGGGCCCGGTCGGTGATCTCCCGCCAGATGCGGCGCACCTCCTCGTGGGAGAGCCCCAGGCCGAGGGCCGTCCAGATCTCGGCCACGTACGGGGAGGGGTCGTCCGCCGGGGCCAGTGCCACTGCACGGGCGTGCTCGGCCCGGGAGCGCTCCAGGACCCGGCGGAAGCCCTGGGCCTGTTCCGCGGTCGTGTCGGCGCCCCGCTGTGCGCCCCGTACGTTCCACGCCAGGAACACCGTCCCGCGGGCCCGCACCAGCGCGGCGCCCGGATCGTTCGGCCGGGCCTCCTCCCAGCCCCGCAGCCAGTCGTCCTCCTCCGCGGCCAGGTCGGCGAGTTGTTCGCACAGCGCCGTGCGGGCCTCCCAGTCGCGGGCCGTCGCGGTGGCGTCGAGCAGTTCTGCCGCCGGCGCCCAGTCGCCGGCGCGGGCGGCTGCGAGCGCGACGGAGAGGGCGGGCGGCAGCGGGGCGGCCAGTCCGAGGTGCTGTCGTTCGGCGGGCAGCAGCCCGAGCGCGGCGGCACGGGCCCCGTCCGCCCCGGTCTGCGGGTCGCCGTCCTGATCGGTCCGCACGTCCCGGGTGAGGCCGCGCACGATCGCCACGAGGAAGACGAGGGCGACGGCCGCCACGCAGAGGGCGATCGGGGTCAGGACGATCCAGAGCAGTACGGTCACGACGTTCCTTCGACGGTGCGGGGCATGCGGAGCCTTCTCGGTGCGGGGGCGGTGAGGGGGGACGTGCCGGGGAGGGTCAGGCGGTGGCCAGCAGCTTGCGCAGCGGTTCGGTGTCCGGGCGTTCGGCGATCGCCGCGTCCAGGGCGGCCGGGAGCCGTTCCGCGCAGCCCTCGGGCAGGCGCAGCCGGGCGTCGGCCGACCAGGAGAGCTGCCAGCGGGCCCGGCCGTCCGCGGTGAGGACGGTGGTCACGAGGCGGGCGAGTTCGCGGCGCAGGGACGACCGGGCGAATTCGCGGGCCGCCCGGCCGGTTGCGGCGGCGGCCTGTTCGGACTTGGGCAGTCGGTCGACGAGCTCCCAGACGGTGCCGGCGTCGACGGCGTCAAGAAACGTTTCGGCCTGCGCGTGGAGCGCACCGGCCCGGTCCGCGGGGGCAGGGGCGTCGACCTCGTCGTCCGGTGCGGGGGCGCCGACCGGGCCCGCTCCCCCTGCCGACCGGGGCAGCCCCGCGACCGCGGAGAGCAGCGGCTCCGTGTCGCGCACGTACATCGCGGTCATCGACTCGTGGACCAGGTCCGGCCAGTCGAGCCGCCGCATCTGCAGTGCCTCCGGGGCCAGGGTGGCGTCCTCGACGCGACACAGCACCGTCTCGGGGGAGGAGAACAGGGCGAAGGCCGGGCGGTCCCCCGCGGCGGTCCGGCCGTCGTCGGGCAGTGCCTCGACGGCGGCGACGCGCTCGGCGGTCGGCGGATGGGAGTCGTAGGGCGAGGCGGGTTCGGCGGGGAGCTCGTCCTGCATGCCGGCCAGTTCCCCCGCCCGTGCGTCGAGGAGGCGGCGCACGCCGCCGAAGACCTCCCCGCGCGGCGGCAGCATCCCGAACTCGACCCCGAGCGTCGCGTACGAGCTCAGGTAGAACTCGTGGGCGTTGCCGAGGGCCGGGAGCGCGCGCAGCGCCGATGCGGTGGCGTCGCGGCCCGCGATCCGGGCGGCGGCCAGGTCGGCGGCGATCTCCTGGCGGCGGGCGGTGCTCTGGGTGGCGCGCATCGAGAAGCGGCCGTACGCGGTGTAGATCCGGGCCATCGTGCGGTACGTGAAGCCGACGCCGGTGGTGTCGACCTCCTTCGGCGCCTTGCCCCTGGCGATCCGCTTGGCGGACTTCCGCTCCTGCCGGGCCCGTTCCTTGGCGATCGTGAGGTCGGACTTCTCCTCGAACCGGTCGATGGTCCGGGCGACGTGGACGCGACTGCGTTCGGTGATCCCGGAGAGTCGGGTGTCGGAGTTGCCGTAGTGCCCGAGCTCATGGGCGAGCACGGCGCGCAGTGGGGCCTCGGAGAGGCCGGCGACCAACGGCAGGCCGAGGTAGAGGCGGCGGGTGCCGCCGAGCAGGCCGAGGAAGCGGGCGTCCTCGGTGACGGCCGCGTTCATGTCGGAGGTCAGTCGGATCTCGTCGGGAGCGCGGGTGCCGACCTGCTCGGCGAGCTCCCGTACGGCGGCCCAGAGCCGGGGCTCCTCCTCCTCGGTGACGGGAAGGCCCGCGGTCCCCTCGTCGCGGGGGGTCCGCAGCAGCGCCATGCCGCGGACGACGGGCACGGCGAGGAGGAAGCTGATGACGTACGTCCTGAGCGCCCACCCGGCGGGGGCCCACCGGTAGGCCGCCCAGTCGGCGGCGCCGAGCAGGACGAGCAGGACGAGACCGAGCAGATGGAAGCCGGCGAGCAGGACGAAGGCGCGCAGCGCGCGCAGGGTGGCGCCCATCGGGCAGGTTCCCCCCACGGGAAAGAGGACGGCGGTACGAGTGGACACCGTACGGGTGGTGATCGTCCCGCTCGTGGGGGAGCCCGGATCATGGACCATCGGGGCGGCGGACGCCCCTGCCGCTTCCGCAGGGGGAACGGTTCGGCCGGGATCAGTGCGGCAGCGTCGCCGGGCTGCCGCCGTTCGCCTCGTAGCCCGCGACCGCCAGGTTCCGGAAGACCGTGTACTCCGCTGCCGGGTCCGTGCTGAGGGTCCACGGCACCGCGCCCACGTGCCCGTCGACCCGCACCAACTGGTGCATGGCCTCCTCCCAGCGTTCCGACCGCACCAGGAACCAGACCAGGAGGTGACGGACGTGCGCCAGCATCGGGTCGTCGGGGCGCGCCGAGTGGACCGCGTACAGCGCCCCGTCCATCGCCTTGGACACCACGGCCGTGCGGAAGAAGTCCTGCACCAGCACCACGTCCGGCACGTGCTCGAACACCGCGAACAGCGGCAGTGCGGCGAGGAGCGAGCCCCGTGGGGCGCGCGCCGCGGCCGTGGTCGCGAAGTGGTCGGCCTCGGTGCGGGAACCGTGCCACTTCTCGCACCAGTAGTGCAGGGCCGCCAAGTGCGCCCCCATGTGCTGCGGCGCGCGGTCGATCACCTTCGCCCACACCTGGTCGAACTGCTCGTGGCCGTAGCCGAGTCCGCGCGCCACGGCCAGCTGCGTGATGTACGGCACCGGGTCGCCCGGGGCCAGCAGCGCCGCTTCCTCGGTGACCTTCAGCGCCTCCTCCAGGATGATCCGGAAGTCATCGGTACCGGTGGACGAGGAACGCCACGCCTGCTGCACCAGGAACTCGGCGTGCACGGCCGCGCCGCCCGCGTCCTTCGGGGACTCCGACCGCCAGGCGCGCAGCCACGCCCCGCCGGTGCCCGGCTGCTGCTGGAGTTCGAGGGAGGCCGCGCCCGCGAAGGCCTGGACGCGCTGCCAACGCACCTCGCCCTCCTTCGGGGTGCCCGCGAGCAGCTGCGCGGCCGCCCGCCAGTCCTGGGTCGCCTGCACCACGTCGAGCACGTCGAGCAGGTCCTGGTCCGCGCCCGGCAGCCGCACGTCCAGCGCCTCCTGGCGCGCGAACCCGTAGGCCTCGGGGTCGGCCGCGTCCGGCGAGTCCGGTGCGACCTGCTGGATCGCACCGCTCCGGCGGCGCAGCACGAAGGGGCCGATGACGCCGAACAACAGGCCGAGGGCGATCAGGAACCAGAGAATCTCCATGTGTCCATTGTCCAGGACACCGGATGAGACGGACGAGGCGGCGGGGTGCGTACGGGACTACGCTCCTGACCATGAGCGACCAGCACTCCTCACAGAGCTTCGAGACCCGCGCGATCCATGCGGGCAACACCGCCGACCCGCTGACCGGCGCGGTCGTCCCGCCCATCTACCAGGTGTCCACCTACAAGCAGGACGGTGTGGGCGGACTGCGCGGCGGATACGAGTACAGCCGCAGCGCCAACCCCACCCGTACCGCCTTGGAGGAGAACCTCGCGGCCCTGGAGGGCGGCCGTCGCGGTCTCGCCTTCGCCTCGGGCCTGGCCGCGGAGGACTGCCTGTTGCGCACGCTCCTCGTGCCGGGCGACCACGTGGTCATCCCGAACGACGCCTACGGCGGCACCTTCCGGCTCTTCGCCAAGGTGGTGCAGCGCTGGGGCGTGGACTTCTCGGTGGCGAACACCTCGGACATCGACTCCGTCCGGGCCGCCGTCAACGAGCGCACCAAGCTGATCTGGGTCGAGACCCCCTCGAACCCGCTCCTCGGCATCACCGACATCGAGGCCGTCGCCGGGGTGGCCCGTCAGGCCGGCGTGAAGCTCGTCGTCGACAACACCTTCGCCTCGCCCTACCTCCAGCAGCCGTTGGCGCTCGGCGCGGACGTCGTCGTCCACTCGCTCACCAAGTACATGGGCGGCCACTCCGACGTCGTCGGCGGCGCCCTGGTGACGGCCGACGAGGCGCTCGGCGAGGAACTCGCCTACCACCAGAACGCGATGGGCGCGGTGGCCGGTCCCTTCGACTCGTGGATCGTGCTGCGCGGCATCAAGACCCTCGCCGTCCGCATGGACCGCCACAGCGAGAACGCGGCCAAGGTCGTCGAGATGCTGACCCAGCACCCGAAGGTCACCCAGGTCCTCTACCCGGGCCTGCCGGAGCACCCGGGGCACGAGGTCGCGGCCAAGCAGATGCGTTCCTTCGGCGGCATGATCTCCTTCCGCGTGCAGGGCGGCGAGGAAGCGGCCGTCGAGGTCTGCAACCGCGCGCAGCTCTTCACCCTCGGCGAGTCGCTGGGCGGGGTCGAGTCGCTCATCGAGCACCCGGGCCGGATGACCCACGCGAGCGTCGCGGGCTCCGCCCTGGAGGTCCCGGCCGATCTGGTCCGGCTCTCGGTGGGCATCGAGAACGTCGAGGACCTGCTCGCCGACCTGCGCCAGGCCCTGGGCTAGTCGTTCCTGCGGTGCGGACCGCTCCGACCGTCGTGGCCGGAGCGGTCCCCGGCCACACGAGGCGAGGCGGGCCGCCCGTGCGGCCCGCCCCGGCGCCGTCACCAGCTTTCGAAGGGCGGCGTCGTCTCCGCCGGGGGCACCTCCCAGGGTCGGGTCGTCGACGCCCACACCACGAAGGCGAGCACGGCGACCGCGCCCACGGTCCACAGCACCCGCCGGATCCGGCGGGCCCGTTGGAGCCGGAGGGACCCGCGGGCGGCCGCCCTCAGGGCGAGATCGCCCGGGACCGGCGGCTGCGGGGTGTCGAGGAGCCGGCGGACCGCCGCCTCCTTGTCCTCGTGGCGGGTCATGCGGCGGCCCCGGCGTCCCGACGGGCGGCCTCCCGCAGCGCGGCGACCGCGCGGGCGCACACGGCGCGGACCCTGGCCCCGGACAGGCCGAGGAGCGCCGCGACCTGCTCCTCCTCCACTCCCTCGTACAGCCGCAGGACGACGACGAGCCGTTCTTGCGGGGTGAGCACGGAGAGCGCTCCGCCCCGGCCCCGGTGGTACCGCCAGGCGCCGCGGGCGAAGCGGGCGGCGAGCTCGCGGCGCGCCAGGTCGTAGGGGTCGTCGTCGCGCAACCCGTCCCACACCGCGAACGTGCGCGCGAGGACGGCCGTCAACAGGGCCTGTGCGCACGGGTTGCGGCTGCGGGTCTCGGCGGTGAGGAGCGTCGCGACGTGCAACAGCCGCCCGCCCGCCCCGGCCACGAACACGTGGAACTCCCGGGCGCGGGGGGCCTGTTCCGGTCTCCGTCCGTTCCGCTGCTCTCGCACCTCCTCATCTGAGGACAGTGCGGGTGCGGGGTCAAGAGGTCTGCGCGGACTCCGGTCCGTGATCCGCGGCGGGTTCGTTCGGCGCGTGGCCCGCATGCCCCAACTGCCGCTCGGAGAGGGCGGTGTTGAAACGGGTGAGCAGGGTGCAGAAGGACTCCCGCTCGTCGGGGGTCCAGCCCTCCGTGATCTCCGCCATCAGCTGCCGGCGCGAGGAGCGCACCTCGTCGAGGCGGGCGAGCCCGCGCGGGGACAGCTGGAGGACGACGGCCCGTCCGTCCTCCGGGTGGGAGGTCCGCTTCACCAGACCGGTGTCGACGAGCGGGGCGACCTGGCGGGTCACCGTGGACGAGTCGATGCCCATGCCCGCCGCGAGCGCCTTCACGCCCATCGGCCCCTCCTGGTCGAGACGGTTCAGCAGGAGGTAGGCCGCGCGGTCCATGGAGTTGCGGAGCTGGCCGGTGCCGGCGAGGCGGGTCTGCTCGGCCCGGCGGGCGAAGACGGCCAGCTGGTGCTGGAGCGCATCGAGGAGACCGGGATCGAGCGCAGTCGTCATGTCCTGAGAATTGGGCATGGCTGTGGGTCTCTCTCGTGCGGGGTCGGTCGGTGGGGGACAGAGTACGCGGCCCCGCCGGAGTCCGTACCGGGGCTGCGCAAACCCGTTCCGCGGCTCGTCCTCCGGGCGGCCACGGGGGCCGTGGGCTGCAAGACTTGCTGTCATGAGCTTCCGTACACCAGACCCCTTGCACCGGCTGATGCTCGACGACGTGCGGGGGGCCCAGAAGATGCTGGCCGGAGTGGCCAGGATGACGGCGATGGAGGGCAGCCGCCACCTGTCCTCGCTGGTGGGAGCGCCGGTCCACCTCAAGTGCGAGAACCTCCAGCGGACCGGGTCCTTCAAGCTCCGCGGGGCGTACGTACGGATCTCGGGGCTGCGCCCCGAGGAACGGGCGGCCGGGGTGGTCGCCGCCTCCGCGGGCAACCACGCGCAGGGCGTTGCGCTCGCCTCGAAGCTGCTCGGCGTGCACGCCACCGTCTTCATGCCGGTGGGCGCCCCGCTGCCGAAGGTCGCGGCGACCCGGGAGTACGGCGCCGACGTCCGGATGCACGGCCACGTCGTCGACGAGACGCTTGAGGCGGCACAGGAATACGCCCGTGAGACCGGTGCGGTCTTCATCCACCCCTTCGACCACCCCGACGTCATCGCCGGACAGGGCACGGTCGGCCTGGAGGTCCTGGAGCAGTGCCCCGAGGTCCGGACGGTCCTCGTCGGCATCGGCGGCGGCGGTCTCGCGGCCGGCATCGGGCTGGCCGTGAAGTCGCTCCGCCCGGACGTCAAGGTGGTCGGCGTCCAGGCGGAGGGGGCGGCGGCCTATCCACCGTCCCTGGCGGCCGGACACCCGGTGTCCATCGGATCACCGGTGACCATGGCGGACGGCATCAAGGTCGGGCGGCCGGGCGACGTGCCGTTCGCCCTGGTCAGGGAGTACGTCGACGAGGTCCGCACGGTTTCCGAGGACCAGCTCTCCTCGGCGCTGCTGCTCTGCCTGGAGCGGGCGAAACTCGTGGTCGAGCCGGCGGGCGCCAGCCCGGTGGCTGCGATCCTCGGCGACCCGAAGGGCTTCCAGGGGCCGGTGGTGGCGGTCCTCTCCGGCGGCAACGTCGATCCGCTGCTGCTCCAGCGCATCCTGCGGCACGGCATGGCGGCCGGGGGCCGCTACCTGAGCCTGCGGCTGCGCGTGACGGACCGGCCGGGGGCGCTGGCCACCCTGCTCGCGGTCCTGACGGTGGTCGACGCGAACGTCCTGGACGTCAGCCACGTGCGGACCGATCCGCGGCTGGGCCTGACGGAGGCGGAGGTCGAGCTGCACCTGGAGACCAAGGGCCCGGAGCACTGCCGGGAGGTGGAGCAGGCGCTGCGGGACGCCGGGTACACGGTGCTGGGCTGATCCGGCCCGCACGGTTTCCCCGTCCCCGGGTACGCCGGTTCGCCGGGCACGGTCCGGTCGGAAATCCTAGGATCGGTGGGAAACGCCCGAATCCCTTCCCGGGAGAATGCACATGCCAGGCGCGATCTATGCCGAGGGACTGGTGAAGACCTTCGGCGACGTACGAGCTCTGGACGGGGTCGACCTCGATGTGTCGGAAGGCACCGTCCTCGGGCTGCTCGGCCCGAACGGCGCGGGGAAGACGACCACCGTGCGGATCCTGACGACGCTCATCACACCGGACAGCGGGAGGGCCGTCGTCGCGGGGATCGACGTCCTCAAGCATCCCCACCGGGTCCGCCGCTCGATCGGCCTCTCCGGCCAGTTCGCGGCCGTGGACGAGTACCTCACCGGCCGCGAGAACCTCCACATGGTCGGACAGCTCTACCAGATGAAGGCGAAGGCCGCGAAGGAGCGGGCCGCCGAACTGCTGGAACGCTTCCACCTCGCCGATGCCGCCGACCGGACCGCCAAGACGTACTCCGGTGGTATGCGCCGCCGCCTCGACCTCGCCGCCGCCCTCGTCGTCTCCCCGCCGGTGATGTTCATGGACGAGCCGACCACCGGTCTCGACCCGCGCAACCGGCAGGAGCTCTGGGACGTCATCAGGGAGCTCGTCGCGGGCGGCACGACGCTGCTCCTCACCACCCAGTACCTGGAGGAGGCCGACCACCTCGCGCACGACATCTGCGTCGTCGACCACGGAAGGGTCATCGCCCGGGGCACCTCCGACCAGCTCAAGGACCGGACGGGCGGCGAGCGCGTCGAGGTGGTCGTCCACGAGCCCGAGATGATTCCCGGAGCCCGGGGCGTGCTCGCCCGCTACGGCGTCGCCGGCATCGGACACGGAGAGGTCTCCGTCGAGGACCACACCCGCAAGCTCACCGTCCCCGTCACCGGTGGTGCCAAGCTGCTCGCCGAGGTCATCCGCGAGCTGGACGCCATCGGGGTCGAGATCGATGACATCGGACTGCGCCGCCCGACCCTCGACGACGTCTTCATCTCCCTGACCGGTCACGCGGCCGAGGGGGCGGCGGAGGCGGACGGCGACGCCGCCGGCCCCGGGGGGAAGGGCCGGACGGCCCGGAAGGAGGGGGCGGCATGAGCGCCGTGAACGACTCCCTGGTCATCGCCCGCAGGAACCTGATCCGCATGAGCCGGATTCCCGAGATGGTCATCTTCGGGCTGATCCAGCCGATCATGTTCGTGGTCCTCTTCACGTACGTCTTCGGCGGCTCGATGAGCATCGGCGGTTCGACGGACCCGGACGTCTACAAGAACTTCCTGATGGCCGGCATCTTCGCGCAGACCGTCACCTTCGCCACCGCCGGTGCCGGCGCGGGCATCGCCGACGACATGCACAAGGGGCTGATCGACCGCTTCCGCTCCCTGCCCGTGGCCCGGGGAGCGGTGCTCACCGGCCGCACCATGGCCGATCTCGTGCAGACCGCGCTGACCCTGCTCGTACTGGCCGTCGTCGCGCTCCTGGTCGGCTGGCGGCCCGGTTTCGCGGAGCCCACCAACATCGGCAGGATCATGGCGGGCTTCGCCCTGCTGCTGTTCCTCGGCTACGCCTTCACCTGGATCGGCGCCCTGATCGGCCTCTCGGTCCGCACCCCCGAGGCAGCCACCTCGGGCGGGCTGATCTGGCTCTTCCCGGTGACCTTCATCTCCAACGCCTTCGTGGACTCCTCCCAGATGGCGTCCTGGCTGCAGCCGATCGCCGAGTGGAACCCCTTCAGCGCCACCGTCCAGGCCTGCCGCGAGCTCTTCGGCGATCCGGGCGTCTCGCCCTCCGACGCATGGCCGATGGCCCACCCCGTCTGGGCCTCGCTCCTCTACTCGATCGCGATCATCGTGGTCTTCCGCACGCTCGCGGTCCGCAAGTACCGCCGGGCAGCCGGCTGACGGGCCGGAGCACCAGGAGGTCGGAGCACCAGGAGGAACGGGAGTCGCGGTACGGGACGGCCGCCAGGGGACCGTCTCCGACGTCAGTCCCGCACCGTGCCACGCACGCGCAGCACGAAGGGCCGGACCCCGCGGGGTCCGGCCCTTCGGTCGAGGGACTGCGGCTCAGCCGGTGTAGGGCTTCGCGCTGAGGATCTTCACCATGGCCTTCTTGCCGTTCGGCAGCTCGTACTCGGCGTCGTCACCGGCCTTCTTGCCGTTGACGCCGGTGCCGAGCGGCGACTGCGGCGAGTAGGTCTCGATGTCACCGCTCGCGTATTCGCGGGAAGCGAGCAGGAAGGTCATCGTGTCGTCCTCGTCGCCGTCGAAGGCGATCGTGACGACCATGCCGGGCTCGACGACGCCGTCGTCCGCCGGAGCCTCGCCGACCTTGGCGTGCTGGAGGAGCTGGGTGAGCTGGCGGACCCGGAGCTCCTGCTTGCCCTGCTCCTCCTTGGCCGCGTGGTACCCGCCGTTCTCGCGCAGGTCGCCCTCCTCGCGCGCTGCGGCGATCTTGGCGGCGATTTCGGTACGCGCGGGACCAGACAGGTACTCAAGCTCGTCCTTGAGCTTGTTGTACGCCTCCTGGGTGAGCCAGGTGACGTTGTCGCTGGTCTGGGTCACAGGTGCTCCTCGTAGGTACTGGGAATACAAAGTATCGCCCTCCACGGGAAAGCAGCGCTGTCCCGGGCGGGCGAAACCACGAGCCTAACAATGAGTGGCGAAAAGCGGGAGGACATAAAACACCGGGATGGCGTCACCCCAGGTCACCGTGGTCGCCCCTCGGGACTCGCCAAGCGGTCCCTACCCACCGCTACTGCGCCGTACACCCCAGGAGCTCCGCGCTCGTCGCACGGGCGGTCGTCCGGAGCGAGAAGACGCGGTCGATCCGGGTGGCGGGGTCGTCGACCCGGACGTCCTTGCGGGCCACCTCGGCCCCGTCCTCGGAGCGCGAGCGCAGCGTGCAGACGCCCGAGACGCCCTCGTCCTTGCGGATCTCCAGGTGCACCTGGACCTCGGTGGGGCTCACCACGTCGAACTTGATCAACTCTGCGCTGATCTTGTTGTCGACGACGTAGTGCCAGCCGAACCAGCCCATCAGGCCGAGGAAGAGGACCCCGAGCACCGCGCCGGTGATCCTGAGCCCGCGGTCCGCCCGCTCGTCCGCGGAGCGCCCGTAGCGCCCCTCGGGCAGCTGCTCTCGCGCCGCGCTCATGACAGATCCTCTCGAAGTCGGGGTGGCGGAATTTTCGCTCCCCCGATTCCGTCACTATAGAGACCACCCTCCGCGTCGAATCACTGAGGATCGAGTCTTGACTGAGCAGCTGCGCCTGATGGCCGTTCACGCCCACCCCGACGACGAGTCGAGCAAGGGTGCGGCGACCATGGCCAAGTACGTGTCCGAGGGGGTGGACGTCATGGTGGTCACGTGCACGGGCGGCGAGCGCGGCTCGGTCCTGAACCCCAAGCTCCAGGGCGACCCCTACATCGAGGCGAACATCCACGAGGTCCGCCGCAAGGAGATGGACGAGGCCCGCGAGATCCTCGGCGTCTCCCAGGAATGGCTCGGTTTCGTCGACTCGGGCCTGCCCGAGGGCGACCCGCTGCCCCCGCTGCCCGAGGGCTGCTTCGCCCTGGAGGACGTGGACCGTGCGGCCGGCGAGCTGGTCCGCAAGATCCGCTCCTTCCGTCCCCAGGTCGTCACGACCTACGACGAGAACGGCGGGTACCCGCACCCCGACCACATCATGACCCACAAGATCTCGATGGTGGCCTTCGACGGCGCGGCCGATGCGGAGGCGTACCCGGAGGACGAGTTCGGCCCGGTCTGGCAGCCCCTGAAGCTCTACTACAACCAGGGCTTCAACCGCCCCCGCACCGTCGCCCTGCACGAGGCGCTCCTCGCCCGCGGCCTGGAGTCGCCGTACGGGGAGTGGCTGGAGCGCTGGAAGGAGTTCGCGCGCAAGGAGCGGACGCTGACCACCTTCGTGCCGTGCGCCGACTTCTTCGAGATCCGCGACAAGGCGCTGATCGCGCACGCCACCCAGATCGACCCCGACGGCGGCTGGTTCCGGGTCCCGATGGAGATCCAGAGGGAGGTCTGGCCGACCGAGGAGTACGAGCTCAGCAAGGCGCTGGTCCCGACCTCCCTCCCCGAGGAAGATCTCTTCGCGGGCATCCGCGACAATGCCTGACATGAGCGCACACCTGGCACTGGCCGAGCTGGTCCCCTTCGCCGCCGAAGAGCTGGACAAGAACAAGGTGACCCCCGGCGTCCTCGGCTTCGTCGTCTTCGCGGTCCTCGCCCTCGCGGTCTGGATGCTGATGAAGTCGATGAACAACCGGATGAACAAGATCTCCTTCGAGGAGGCCCCGGACCCGAAGGCCGCCCAGGACGTCGAGGCGACCACCCCCCGGAAGTAGCCCCGGCGGCCCGACCCCCGCGCGGGGCCGGGCCGCCCGCACGGGGCCGGGTCAGCCGGTCGGCGGCACCCCCAGGACCTCGCGGGCCGCACGGGACGGGACCAGGCCCAGGTCCCAGGACTGCCAGGGCGTCCCCGGCGCGACGCCCCGCTCCAGGAGCAGGCGGTAGGTCTCGGCGCAGTCGTCGATCCTGGGGTCGCGGGCCGGGTGCCGGTCCGCGACCAGGGCCGCCAGCTCCTCCCGGGCCGTCGCGGCGCCGGGCTCCGGAGCGGCGAGGGCCGCGTGCGGGAGCAGCCCGCAGCGCAGCAGCCGCGCCCAGTCCGCACCCCGCCGGTCGCCGTACCCGGCGAACAGCACGTGCGCCTCCTCGCACAGGGCGAGCGCCTGCGGCACCCTTCCGTTCCCCGCCTCGACGACCGCCAGCTCCAGACAGGCCCAGGCCTCCCCGTGGGCCACCCCGATCCGGCGGAAGTCCGCCCGGGCGTCCACCAGCAGCTGTCGGGCGAACCCCGAATTGCGGAGGTTGCCCGCCCGGGCCGCCTGCTGGTCCCGACTGACCCGACCCAGGTGGTGCCGGGCGCACGCGAGGCCGTACAGGTCCCTCATCCGGGAGAACATCGCCCGCGCCCGTCCCAGCTCGCGCACCGCCTCGTCCCGGTCCCCCCGCTCCTCCAGGGCCTGCCCCAGGTAGTACCGCGTCCACGCCTCCCCGCGGGCGTCCTCCTGCTCCCGGTGCCGCGCGAGCGCCCCGCGCAGCTCCGCCACGGCCGGCTCCGCCTCCCCCGCGGCGAGCCGGGCCCGCGCCAACTGGGTCCGCGCCCAGGCCTCTCCGCGCCCGTCGTGGACCCGGCCGTAGGTCTCCAGGGCCCGACGCAGCTCGCCCTCCGCAGCCGGCACCTCGCCGCGGAGCAGCCGCACCTGCCCCAGTTGGAAGTGCGCCCACGCCTCGCCGTGCAGCGACTCGTGTTCCCGGTGCAGCGCGAGCGACCGTTCCAGCAGGACCGTCGCCTCGCCCAGGTCCCCCCGGTCGCGCTCCACCGCGGCGAGCGCGTGCAGGGTCCAGCCCCGGTCGGCGCTCAGGGGCTGTGGCGCCTGGAGCGCGAGCGCCTCCCGCAGCCGTTCCCCCGCCTCGGCCAGCCGCCCCTGATGGTGCAGGGTGATGCCCAGGGAACAGAGCGCGAGCCCGGCCTCCGCGTCCTGATGGGCCTCCTGGTACAGGGAGACGACCGAGGCCAGCGTGGTGCGGGCCTTGTCGAGCTCGCCGAGCTGCCGGGCCGCGATGCCGGTCCGCCACTGCACGGAGCGGGTGAGCAGTCCCTGTCCGACGGACTCGGCGAGCTCGTTGATCTCGCCGAGCCGGTAGAGGTCGCCGCGCAGCAGACAGTAGTCGCAGAGCGCGCCGAGCAGGTCGAGGACGGTCCGCTGGTCGACGCCCTCCGCCTGTCGAAGGGCCGCCGTGAGGAAGCTGGACTCCTCGTCGAGCCAGCCGAGCGCCGCTTCCAGGGAGCCGAAGCCGTGTCCGTCGAACCGGTCGGCGCGCGTCGACATCTTGCCGTCGACCATCCGGATCACCGCGTCGGCGAGCTCCGCGTGGTTCCGCACGAGCCGCTCCTGCGCCGACGCGACCTCCGCCGCGTCCTCCTCGGCCACCAGCCGGGCGGCGGCGAAGCCGCGCACCACGTCGTGCAGCCGGTAGCGCTCCCCGCGCACGTGGTCCAGCAGCCCGGCACCGGAGAGTTCCCGCAGCAGGCGGGCCGCCTCCGGGCCGGTCCTGTCGAGCAGTGCGGCGGCAGCCGCCGCGCCGAGGGAGGCCCGCCCGGCGAGCGCGAGCCGCCGGAGCAGCCGCCGGGCCTCCTCGTCGAGGTCGTGGACGTACGTGGCCGAGAGGGCGCGTTCGACGGGATCGGCGTCCCGCTCGGAGCGGGCCAGCAGATCGGCCAGGTCGGCCGTGGAACGCCGGCCGAGCAGCGGTCCCGCGACGCGCAGCGCCAGCGGAAGGCCGCCGCACAGCTCCCGGATCCGGTCGAGCACCTCGGCGTCGTACGGCCCGGGGTTCGGTGCACCGGCCGTCGTGCGCAGCAGCTCCTCGGCACCCGCGGCGTCGAGCGCGGCCACCGGCAGGTGGTGCACCTCGGCCGGCGCATCGGCACCGAGGTCCAAGGGCTCCCGGCAGGTCACCAGGACGAGCCCGTCGGAGCGCTCCGGCAGCAGGGCCCGCACCTGTGCCGGGTCCACGGCGTCGTCCAGGATCACCACGACCGGCACCCCGGTCAGCTGCCGCTGGTACAACTCCGAGAGCCGACGCACCTGTTGGTCGACCGTGGCGCCCTCCCGGAACAGCAGTTGCTCACGCGGGGCGCCGAGCCGGTTCAGCAGGTGCAGCAGCGCCTCCCGGGTCGTCACGGGCCGCTCGCCGGTCGCCGCGCCCCGCAGGTCCACCAGACAGGCCCCGCGGAACTGGTCGCGCAGGGCGTGCGCGGCCCGCACGGCGAGCGCGGTGCGTCCCGATCCGGGTGCGCCGTGCAGCAGGACGACGGTCGGTCGGGTGGTGGCCGAGGCCCGACCCGCCCGCACCCAGCGGGCGATCCGGTCCAGCTCTTCGCGCCTTCCGGCGAACATCCCTCCGGAGCGGGGAAGTTGGTCGAAGGAACGCTCCAGGACGGTACGGGTCCTGGCCGCCGCGCTCCGGTCGGCACCGCGCAGCGCCCTTGCGACCCCGTGCATCGACCGCCTTCCGCCGGCCCGTTCCGCCCCCGTCGCCCCGTCGGTGCCCTCCGGCGCCTCCCGCTCCAGGAACGGCCGTACGCCCCGGACCTCCAGGGCCGTCAGCCACTCCCGCCGCAGCTCTTCGACCCCGTCGACCCGCCCCGGGCCACCCGCCCCGTGCCCCGCTGCGGACCGTCGCCCCGCCCTCGCCCGGAGGGCCGTCGCCGCCGCTCCGGCCGCGGCGACCACGGCGCCCGCACCCAGGGCCGTTCCGGCAGTCGTGCCGAACGCCAGGTCCGCGCCGAAGGTGGCGACCGCGGCGACCCCGGTGACCAGGGCGGGACCCCCGGTCACCGGACCGTCGAAGAGACCTGCCGGACGGGGCCGTCCCGCGTCCTCCGCCTCCGCCAGGGCCTTCAGGAACGCCGCGTACTCGGCCCCGGCCTCCGCCGCCATCGCGTCGAGCCGTGACCGTGCCCGTGCGAGTAACTCCTCCCCGCCGTTCCGGTCGTCACCCCACGCCCGGACCTCCTCCGCGACGACCCGTTCCAACATCCTTTCGGCTTCTGCCCGGTGACTCTCCTGCATCTGCGTTCCCCCTCCGCACGTGCCCGATGGGTCGGGCCCAGTGTGCTGCCTCGTGCGGGTCGGCGCGAGGGAGCGGGGGGAAACGGGAGGCGCCCGTGACGGACTGCCGTCCGCCGGGCCGCCGCGTCCCGTGCGTCATCGGGCGAGGTGCGGGGCAGCGGTCTGTGGTCCGTGGTCCACGTCGGGGCAGCCGACACGCGGCGGAACCGGCCACTCGGGGCCTGGCCAGAACGGGGCGGGCCAGAACGGGGCGGGCCGGCCCGGGAAGCACCCGGGCCGGCCCACCGCTCCGGGGCGGACGCGTCAGCCGGACCAGCTGCCCGTCTCCTCCATGCCGAGGTACAGCACCGTGGGCCGGACCGGGTTGAAGGCGATGGCGGAGATGCCGTCGAAGGCGTTGTGCGTCTTGGTGAGGGCACCCGTGCCCGCGTCGTAGCGGAACAGGTCGGTGCCGTAGTCCTGGAAGTACATGCCGAACTCGAAGTACAGGACGTCGGGGTCGACCGGACTGGGGGCGAGCAGGGTGCCGTTGGTCAGGTCGTGCTCCGCCGTGTCGTCGACGACCTTGGCGAAGGTGCGGCCTCCGTCGGTCGAGCGGTACAGGTACCGGCCCTCGACGCCGGAGCCGGGGGCCGCCTCGGTGAGGTCGATGCCCACGCCGTAGACGACGGAGCCGTCGGCGGGCGAGACGGCGGTCCGGAACAGGTTCGCCCTGGTGCCGGAGGTCAGGCCGGCGGACCCCGTCCAGGTCGCTCCGCCGTCGGTGGTCACCGCGCCGCCCCGCACCATGGCGCCCACCACGACGTGGTCGAGGTCGGCGGGGTCGAAGGCCGCGTGGTAGATGCCGGTGCCGGAGGGGAACGCGGCGGTGCCGAGGACGGACCAGCTGCTGCCGCCGTCACGGGAGTCGTACAGGCGGCCGTCGCCGCCGGCGACCCGGAGGTGGTCGCTGTCGGCCGAGTCGGTGCCCAGGCCCATGATGCGCTCCGCCGGGGCGGTGAGCGGGGTGACGGAGGTGCCGTCGATCCGGGCGAGGTAGGCCCCGTTGACCTCCCAGGCGAAGGCGCGCGAGCCGACACCCGCGGTCAGGGTCGCCGATGCGCTGCCCAGGGTCGCGACGTGGTTCCAGGAGCAGCCGGCGTTGGTGGAGCGCTGGAGCTCGTTGTTGCGGGTGGCCAGCAGGGTGTCGGGGACGTCGAGCGCCACGAGGCCTCGGGTGTAGCTGACGGCCCTGAGCGTGCCGGTGGTGGTGGCGAGGGTCGCCCCGTCGTCGGCGGTGAGGGTGACCGCACCGTCGCCGACCACGCGGTTGCAGGACGGAACGCTCCAGCCGGCGCCCGGGGCCGCGGTGGCGGCCGGCGACTGGGCGATGACGAGGGCAGCGGCAGCCGCGATGACGGCAGCACTGACTCGCTTCATGGTGCCTCCCTTGTGGGGTGTGGCGCACGTGCGCTTGGTGATCTTGTTCTATCCCGGAGGGGCGCACTAAGGCAGCATGATCATCCGCCAAATCTTCTGACGGGAAAGCCTCTTGACGAAAGATCTTCGTAAATTGACGCTGAACAACGTCAATCTTCAATTGAACAAGAGGCGTCGCTTCGGCGCTCTGACCGCCCGGCACCTCACCGACGGCGCATCGGCTGCCCGAGGGCTCGCCGGTCCCCGCCCACGGGGGGCGGCTGCTGGTGTCGGGCGCCGGAGCCGGCCGGGCGGTTCCTCACGCAACCCCGAGGTCGACCGTGACGGGGAAGGGCGCGGTGGCCTTCACGGTGCCGGTGAACACCTCGCCGTCCCGGTAGGCCTTGGTGGCGGGGTCGAGGACGTAGGTGTAGACGATCGGGACGCCGGTGGCGGCCTGCTCGACCCGCCAGTAGAAGGGGATGCCGGCCTTGGCGTACTGGTCCACCTTCACGATCCGGTCGGTGGTCTCCGAACCGGGCGACACGACTTCGACGACCAGGATTACGTGCTCGGGGCGGGTCGGCGTGAGGTCGATGGTCTCCGCCCGGTACACGGTGACGTCAGGGCGGCGGTTGGTGAGTGGAACGTCCTGCAGGCGAACGTCGAAGTCCGTGTCGGCGTTCCAGTCCGGGCCCGCGGCGGCGTCCAGGGCGTTGGCGAGGACCCGCGCCAGCCGGCCCAGCCGCTTGGAGGCGCTCGGGCTCACGACGACCATCCCGTCCACGATCTCGATGCCGGCGCACTGCTCCTCGGACCAGGAGTCGTACTGTTCCGCGCTGATCTGCGTGTGCATCCACGCGGGCGCCACCATCTCGGCGGACATGGAGCACCTCCTTCGAGGATGCGGTGCTGCTCGACTCAGCGTACTGCCCACTTCCGGTCGGGCACCGGCTGTGGGCCGGGGCGGAACCTTCGGCGTCCGCAGGGCGACCTGGGTGCAAAAGGGGCGATCCGTATTCACCACGTGATGGCGCATGAGTGCAAATCGGCCAAGTAGGGCGGGGGCTTGCGGGCCGAACCGGCGGGACCGTGTCGGCGTGAGGGGCTGGGCCGTATGAACCGGTTGGCTGGTACGACCTCGCCTTATCTGCTTCAGCACGCCGACAATCCGGTCGACTGGTGGCCGTGGGGACCCGAGGCGTTCGAGGAAGCGAAACGGCGCGATGTACCCGTCTTGCTGTCGGTCGGATGCTCTGCGCGTCATTGGCGCCAGTGAACTCACAGACCCAGTGGTCGACGGTGCTCACACCTCTCTGATGATCACGCGCTTCCCGCAGAGTCTCGACCAGTCGTCCCGGTCGGAGGTCAGGACGATCACGGGGGCCGGGACGCGTAGCGCGAGCGCGGCGACGATGGCGTACTTGTGCCCGTGCAGCCCGCCCGCGTCCTGAAGCAGCCCCACCGCGGTCAGGGAGTCCTCCTGGCTGACCGGTTCCACCCGCAGCCGGGAGAGCACCCACTTCAAGCGCGCCAGATCGGTCTTCCCGTGCACGGCTTCAACAACGGTCAGCGCGGACACGAGGACGGGAACCCCGGCCTGCCGCGACGCCTCGATGCGTGCCGCCATACCGCGGTCGTTGCGCAGGAGCAGGGAAAGCGCCTCGGAGTCGAGCACCAGCGAGCGGGCCGGCTGCTCCTTCACGCGGCGCCCCGCTCGACACCCTCGGCGTTCACGTCTCCGAACAGCTCGCGACGAGCGGCTTCGATCTCCTGCTCCGTGAGCGCGCCGTGCTCCTCCTCGTGGGACGCCACGATCTCGGCGAGCCCGTCCATGGCGAGCTGGTGCCTGACGGCTTCGGTGATGTAGCTGGACAGCCCGCGACGACCGGTTCGCGAGCGGAGCTCGCTGACCAGCTCGGTGGGCATGGACACGGAGATGTTCTCGGTGGTCCCGGCTCGGGTCGGCTTCATGCTCAGAGTGTGGGACAACCTCTATTACATGGAGAGGGCGTTCCTGCTTCCCGGTGAACTGGTCGACGGTCGGAGCCGCGCGCCACCTGGATGGTTTGCCCGGCTTGAGGTGGACGTCCACCGAGGGGCGGCCGGTCCCTTCACGAGGCCGTCCCCGGTGGCCCATGCCAGGAATGGGTCCGTCGTCCGTTCGTTCAGGAAGCCCGGATCGCCCGATCGATCTCCGCGCCGGTGCGGGCCAGGACGACGGGCCACTCGTCCCTGAGAGCGGCAGGCAGAAGGTCGCGGTCCTCATCCCGCTGGATCATGGTTGGTCCGCCAGGGACGACGAGCACGGCGTCCAGCCGGCGCAGCAGGACGGCTATGAGGTCCGTGATTCCGCCGCCTCCGAAGCGGTTGAAGGTGATGTTGTCCGGGCTGGAGAACACATCCGCCTCCTCCATATCCGCCGTACGCACATGCAGGAAGTTCGTCCGGGGGTCCCGTGCCACCACATAGGGGTCGAGGACCTCGTGCGCAGCACTCATGTCCAACGCTGCCGGCTCACCGTTCTCGAACCGGCACACGAAGATGTCGAAACTCATGGAGTCTTTTCTATCCTCAGGTCGAGGAGTGGTGAAGGACGAAGGCCTACCTCGGTTTGTGCAGTTCAGGTACAGGGTGAGGACGGCCTGGACGAGCCTGGTGATGCGATGGGGGATGCAGCGGAGCTTGCGCAGCAGGCGCCGGGTCTTCAGGATGGCCATGGCCTGCTCGCCCAGGGCCCGGATGCACGCGTGGGCGATGTTGACGCCCAGAACCTTGACTCCGCCGGTCTGCCGCAGCCGTTCTTCGTGCACAGATGGTCACGCGCCGCGATCCTCGTCGTGCAACGATGGGAGGCATGAACCGACTGGCAGACTCCCAGTCGCCCTATCTCCTCCAGCACGCCTCCAATCCTGTGGACTGGTGGCCATGGGGAGAGGAGGCGATGCAAGAGGCCAAGCGGCGCGACGTTCCCATCCTTCTCTCGGTGGGCTATTCGTCGTGCCACTTAGCCTGACGATCATTGGTGTTAATGGCGGGCGTCGAGGAAAGCGGAAGTCGCTTCCGCAATCTCTTGTTCTGACCGCTTGATCATTCCCGCCGGGCGGGGAGGGCTGTGAGCCCTACGTCATGCTCCGTCCATGGACGTCCAAGCAGAGGTGCCCTCACCCGGCCAAGCGGTATATCCGGTTCTGCGGACCACGGTGCTGCGCGAGCCTGCGCTGACCGCCGCCAGATGCGCGATAGTGGCCGTCATACCTGAAAGGTGCAGGGGCCGGTGGTGCTCACTGTCAGCACGCACCCGGACATCCGGCGACATAGATCGGTGAGGACGCGGCCCCGGCCGGTTTCCTGCTGGAGGGTGTCCTGCCTTGTCGCCCGCGCTGCCACCCGTTTGACTTTGCTTGGGCGCTTGTTTTGTCGAGCGGCGCTAGGGGAGGCGACCAGCAGATGTTGATCGACAGTATGGCCATGGCGCCTGGCGAGCGGGCGGAGGCGATTCGCGAGGTGATCTGGAGCAGTGTGGTGCGGGTGGAGATCACCCATCAGCCCGATCCGCGGCTCATCCGCACCGCTGGGGTGATCAGCCGTGTCGGGCCGTTGACCGTCTGCTCGGTGCGTGCCAATGCCACGGTCGTCCGGCGTACTCCCGCACTCGCCCGGGACGACATGGAGCCGAGCGTGTTCGTCGGGCTGCAGGTCACCGGCAGCAGCCTGGTCGTGCAGGACGGCCGGGAGGCTGTGCTGCGGCCCGGCGACATGGCGCTGTACGACACCACTCGCCCTTACACGCTTCTGAACAGGGAGGGGATCCATCAGCACTACTTTCGGATCCCGCGCGCCGAGCTCGCTCTACCAGACGGGCTGTTGAAGTTGGCGACTGCGGTGCCGTTCGGCCGCCGGGACCCGCTGGCGGACCTTACCGCCACGTGCCTGCGGCGGATCGCGCGCCAGCAGGCCCGGGCCGCGGCGTCTGCCACCGAAGGCTTGGAGGCGGCGGGCAGGCCGGGCATCGAGTTGCTGCGTGCTCTCATCACGGCCCGGCTCGGTGACCGCCGCGCAGCGTTCCAGGCTGCGGACGAGACGCTGTGTCTGCGGGTCATGGACTATGTCCGGGCCCACCTCGGTGACCACGACCTGACGCCGGCTCGTGTCGCGGTCTGCCACCACGTCTCGCTTCGCCAGCTGTACAAGGTCCTGTCCCGAAACGGTGTGCACCTGGGCGAGTGGATCCGGTCGCAGCGCCTCGAACGCTGCCGTGCTGAACTCGCGTCCGCCTTGGCGCGGCACCGGTCGATCGCCGCGATCGGATACCGGTGGGGTTTCCCGAACGCCGCCCACTTCAGCCGCGCCTTCAAGCGGGCCTTCGGAATCACCCCCGGCGACTGGCGGGCGCTGCATACCAGCAGCGGCGGGAGCCCGCGCGCCCTTGACCCGTGACCTGGGGCTCACCGGGGCGGAGGGGGCGAAAGAGGAAGCCGGTTCAAGCCCTGCCCGGCAGCCGGTGTGCGGGCGGGATCACGTAGCTGCCCGGCGGGTCTGTTCCGGATCGGTGGCCATGACCGAAGGAGCCCGCCGCTCCACGGACGACTGATCGCGGAGCGAAGGCGGGGTCACAGGACGCGCTTGTTGACCACCATGTGTCGTGAGAAGGGAGCGGTGTCGTTTCCCCAGGAGATGCTGGCGAAGACCTCTCCGCCGGGAGCGCCTTCGATCGCCGGGGCGGCGTCGGACGGCGAGGGACCGCCTGTGCTGTGGTTCCAGCCCTGCCAGGTGTATCCGCCGTCGGTGGAGCGGTTGAGGTAGAGCTGGTGGTCATTGGGGCTGATGCAGCCGAGCGTCACGTTCCGCTGGGCCCGCCAGGCCGGATGGTTGCGGTCGGTGACCGGCTGCTCGGGGCCGCCGCGGCCCAGGCCCACGGAATCGCATTGTGCGTTGCCAGGCACGGCGGTGTAGGTGGCGTTGATGAGGTTGTCCGGACTCGTGTGGGAGATCCAGACGTTGCGGTCCCGCCCGACGATGGCGTCCATGAGTTCCACCTCGTGCGCGACCGACACGCCGTCGTTGGTGATCAGGGGGGCGTGGATGTAGGTCGCGGCGGTGAAGACGCGGGGTCGTGTCTGCGGGCTCCAGTGCGGCCCGATGGTGACCCGGCCGTTGGACATCGTCATTCGCGCGACCCATATCCGGTCGCCGACGACGGTGGACAGCACGGCGCTGTCGCGATACCCGACGGCGGAGATGCCGCGGTTCGTGCCGACGTGGCCGAGTTGGGCCCAGGGCGACCAGATGTTTCCGGCGGCCCCTCCCAGGATGCTGTAGTAGACCTCGCCGTTGTCGCCGGTGTGGAAGACGACCAGGTGGGGGCCTAGTTGGTCCTCGATGATGGTGACGTCGGGTCGGTGGTGGGTGCGGCCGTTGCCCGGCATGACGCGCCAGCTGCCGTTGGCGTAGCGCCACCAGATCTGGTTGTCCTCGCCGCGGACGAACTGGTAGTTGTCGCCGCGGAACCAGTCGGAGGCCATGGCTTCGGGGGAGCGGGCTGGGCCGCCCTCGTTGAGCCACTGCCCTTCGGTCGCCGCCGCGGGCGTGAGCCCTGCGCTCAGGAGCAGGGCGAGGGCGGTGAGCGCCACCACTGGCAGGCGTGCCGCGCGTCGCGCTCCCGGTCGCCTGGCGGCTGCCGACGGACTGGGCGGGTTCATGTTTCTCCTTGTCATGGTTGGCCAGCCGCCGGGCGGCCGGTGCGGGAGGAAAGGGCCGGTTTGGTAGCCGCCCGGCGTGGTCCTGGCAGCCGGCTGGGGGTCTCAGGTGGTCGGGTCGACGAAGCGGCGGACGAAGGTGAGAGCGGTGTCGGCGACCTGGTGCCAGCCGCTGTCGATGGTCAGGGAGTGGCCGCGGCCGGGGATCTCGGTGATCTCGGTGACGGCGTGCTCGTTCTGCGCCTGCTTCTTGTAGGCGGCGTTGGCGATGGCCCAGGGAACGGTGTTGTCCTTCTCGCCCGAGATGATCAGCAGCGGTCCGCGGTCGGCCGTGTGGGTGTCGACCTTCGCCTCGGTCCAGGGGTTGAGGTTGGCTGCGGCGGCCTGGAAAAGCGGCTCACCGGGGGCGGCCACCGCGAAGGTGCCGTACAGCTCCAGGGCCTCTTCCTCGCTGACGGCGTTGGCGAAGGCGTAGCGGAACTGGTCGAAGGTCAGTGGTACCGCGCGGTGGTAGTTGGCAGGGTTTGCGAGCACGGCGCTCGCGGCGCGCAGGGAGGACAGCGGCAGCGGCAGCACGCCCCGGAAGGGGGCGGGGTCGATGGCCACCGAGGCCTGGGACAGGCCGCGGCCGGCGGTGATCTGGGTGATCAGTCCGCCGAAGGAGTGGCCGATGACCACCGGTTTGCGGTCCAGGCGGCCGATGAGGTCGCAGAAGTGGTCGGCGACCTGGCCCACGCTTTTGCCCGCGAAGACCTCCGGGTGGGCGTGCGCTTCCTCGACGGTGTCGGGGTCGTCGGGCCAGCCCGCGAGGACGGGGGCGAAGCCGGCCTGCTCGAAGACGGTGGCCCAGCGGTCCCAGCTGGTGGGCAGCAGCCACAGGCCGTGGATGAAGACGACGGGGATGCGGCCGGTGGCGTTGGCGGCCTCGACCTGGGCGAGATCACGGGCGGCGGCGGGCGATGACACGGTGGGTCTCCTTGAGGGCGGCGCGGGTCAGGGGTTGACGGTGCGGGCGGCGGAGCGGATGAGGGCGGTGACGGCGTCGGGCCTGCTGTGCATCGGCAGGTGGGAGGTGGGGACCTCGATGGTGCGGGAGCGGGCGCGGGTGGCCTGGAACCGCTGGAGGGCGGGGACGATGCCCCGGTCCTGGGTGGAGATCAGGTTCCACGACGGCAGGTTGCGCCAGGCCGCGCCGCTGACCCGGTCGGTGAACGCGGAGGCGCTGAGTGGGCGCTGCCCAGCGGCCAGTACCTGGGTGGTGTGGCGGGCCACGTCCTGGGCGAAGACGTCGTGGTAGCGGTCGGTGCGGATGTAGAGGTCGATTGCGGTGGAGCCGTCCGGGCCGGGAACGGGGACGGGGGTGAGGGCGGCGTCGAGCTGGGAGCCGGGGTAGCGGGCGGCGAGTTCGCCCAGGACTTCGCCGGTGTCGGGGACGAACGCGGCGATGTAGACAAGGGCTTTGACGTTGGGCGCGGTGGCGGCGGCCTGGGTGATGACGGCGCCGCCGTAGGAGTGACCGGCCAGGACGACGGGGCCCGGGATGGCGGCGAGCCGGGCTGCGACCTGGGCGGCGTCGTGAGTGAGGCCGCGCAGCGGGTTGGCGGCGGCGATCACCTGGTGGCCCTGGCGCTGGAGGCGCTCGGTGACGGGGTTCCAGCTGGCGGCGTCGGCGAACGCGCCGTGGACCAGGACCACGGTCGCCTTCGGGGCCCTGTCGGTCTCGGCTTCGACTTCGTCGGACGCCGCGGCCGGCGCGGCGCCGGTGGCCGAGGCGACGGTGAGGGCTGCGGCGGCGCCGACGGCGCCCTTGAGGGTGTGGCGTCGGCTCAGCGGGCGGCCGGTCATGGTCGGGGGTCCTTCCAGGGGACGGGGCACGGGCAACACGTGGAACGCGGGTGTGGTCACGGAGACCGCGGCGGCGCTTGGGTTGCGGGCGCGGGTGGGTGGTGCAGCAGGGCGCGTGCGGCGAGGCCGCCGGCGACGCCTGCGGCCAGCGCGGCCGCGGCCGACCAGGCGGGCCAGTGGGGCAGGCCCAGGGCATGGTCGGTGGAGAGGCGGCCGGGTCCGGTGAGGGCGAGCGTGGTGGCGATGCCGATGAGGACGAGGGGGTACTCGTAGCCGTCGTGCTGCACCCACAGGCCGTTGGGCCATTTGACGGTGAGCGCGACGGTCATCACGCCGATGGTCCCGGCGGCGGCGAGCGGGGTGAGGGCTCCGGCGGCCAGCAGCAGGCCGGAGCCGATCTGGCCGGCTCCCGCGGCGAGGGCCGTGAGCGCCCCGCCGCGGAAGCCGTCGTGCCGGAACTCCTCGGTGCCGCCGGCCAGTCCGCTGCCGCCCAGCAGGAAGCTGACCTTCTGCACGCCGTGGGCGGCGAGCAGCAGGCCCGTGAGCAGGCGCAGCAGGAGCAGTCCGGTGTCGGTGTCCATGGTCGGTGGGATCCGGTCAGCCGGCGGCGTGCGGGTCGATCATGGTGTGGGCGTAGACGACGCCCAGGCCGTAGGCGCCGCCATGCTCCTTGACCACGTCGGTGGTGGCGGCGTAGGTGTCGGTGCGAGCCCAGTCGCGCTGGAGCTCCAGGAGGACCTGGAGCCAGGTGACGGGGACGGCTCCGGCGGCGGTCATCCGCTGGATGGCGTGTTCATGGGCGGCCGGGGTGACGCCGGCGGAGGCGTCGGCGACGACGTACACCTCGTAGCCCTGGCTGAGTGCGGACAGGGCGGGCAGGACCAGGCAGACCTCGGTCCACAGGCCGCTGAGCACGATCTTGTGGCGGCCGGTCGCCTTGACGGCTTCCACCAGCGCCTCGTCCTCCCAGGCGTTCATGGAGGTCCGGTCGACTATGTCGTGCTTGGGGAAGACCTCGCGCAGCTGCGGCAGGATCGGACCGGAGAACGACTCGGCCGCGACGGTGGACAGCACGACGGGGACATCGAAGACCTTGGCGGCCTTGGCCAGGCCGACGGTGGCGTTAATGACGGCGACGCGGTCGGTGCTCGCGGCGCCGAAGAACATCTGCGGCTGGTGGTCGACGAACAGCATCATCGCGTTGTCGGGGGTCAGCAGGTCACGGCTGGGCGCGGCGGTGACGGCGTTGAGGTCGAAGTTGAAGTCCGACACGGGTGTTCCTTTCTCGGGGTGAGCGGTGAGTGAGGCGGTGCGAGAAGGGGCGGGTTCGCCGCCAGGGTGGGTCAGGGGCCGAAGCACGGGTCCAGGGCGGCGGGCGGCTGCCGGGGGGCGGCGAGGCCGCAGGCGGCCCGCCACTGCCGGTGCTGCTCGCCTTCGGCGACGGCCTGCGCCAGCAGGTCGGCCTGGCGGGCACCGGCCGAGGGCGGCAGAGTGGCCTGGTAGCCGCCGAAGCGAGCGACCGGGCTCCAAGAGGGGCTAAGCGCCGGGAGGGCTTCATCGAGGCCCTCGTACTCGGCGGCGGCGTAGACGATCCGCCCGCCGACGACGGTCAGGACCGCCTCGATGTGCGCGATGTCCTCCGGGGGCACGGCAAAGAAGTCGTGGCTGAGGATGGCGAAGTCGGCGTACCAGCCTTCCTTGAGGACGCCCTTGACGTCGTCCTCGCCGGTGATCCGCGCCCCGCCGCGGGTATACAGCTCAAGGGCGCGCTCGCGGGAGACCAGGCGGTCGGGCGGGTAGAGCGCGAGGTCGCCGACGGTGCGGCCGGTGACCAGCCAGTGCAGGGCGACCCAGGGGTTATAGGAGGAGACGCGGGTGGCGTCGGTGCCGGCCGCGAGCGGGAGGCCGCTGGCGAGCATCTCCTTCAGCGGCGGAGTGTGGGCGGCGGCCTGCGGGCCGTAGCGGTCGGTGAAGGCCTGGCCCTGGAAGGACATGCGGTTCTGGACGCTGATCGCGCCGCCGAGTGCGGCGATCCGCTCCAGGCTGGCGGGGGTGACCGTTTCGGCGTGGTCGAAGAGCCAGCGGCTGCCGCCGGGGAAGTGGCCCTCTGAGGCGAGCTTCTCGAAGACGGCGAGGTCGCGCTGGATGGTCTCGTCGTAGGTGGCGTGCAGCCGGAAGCCCCAGCCGTACTCCAGCAGCAGCCGCACAGCCTGCTCGAACTCAGCCTCGTACGTGCCGAGTTCGGGGCGGGGTTCGGAGAAGTTCTCGAAGTCGGCCGCGGCCCAGGTCAGGTTCTCCCCGGCGCCGTTGAGGCGCAGCCACTCGTCGCCGTCGCCGGGCCGCACGCTCTGCACCCAGCGGGTGAGGTCGGCGATTTCCTGCCCGGCGGTCTGCGGGAAGAGGTGGTAGCCGATCCGGACGCTCAGCTCGCGGTCGCGGGCCAGTTCGATGACGGTGGCGTAGTTGTCGGGGAAGCTCTGGAAGCCGCCGGCGGCGTCCACAGCGGAGGTGAGGCCGAAGCGGTTGAGCTCGCGCAGGAAGTGCCGGGTGGAGACCTTGCGGTCCGCCGCGTCCAGGGTCGGCGCGGCGGCGAGGGTGGAGTAGAGGATCAGTGCGCTCGGCGCCGCCAGCAACATCCCGTTGGGGTGGCCGTCCCGGTTGCGGACGATCTGGCCGCCGCGCGGGTTCGGGGTGTCGCGGGTGAAGCCCGCGGCGTGGACGGCGGCCCGGTTGAGGATCGCCGACTGGTAGAGGTGCAGCACGAACACCGGGGTGTCGGGGGCGGCCTCGTTCAGTTCGGCCGGTGTGGGCATCCGCCGCTCGGCGAACTGCTCGGCCGACCAGCCTCCGACCACCCGGATCCACTGCCCCTTCGGGGTACGCCCGGCCTGCTCGCGCAGCATCGCCAACGCCTGGCGCAACGAGGGGACGCCGTCCCAGCGCAGCTCCAGCACGTAGTTGAGGCCGCCGCGGATGACGTGCAGGTGCGAGTCGTTCAGGCCGGGCACGACGCGGCGGCCGAGCGCGTCGACGACCCTGGTCGCGGGGCCGACGTGGGCGGCCACCTCGGCGTCGTCGCCGACCGCGGTGATGCGGCCCGCGCGGACGGCGAGGGCGGTGGCGGAGGGACGCGACGGGTCGCCGGTGTGGATCCTTGCGTTGCGCAGGACGACGTCGGCGCCCTCTGCGGCCCCGGCTCCGGGGGTGACGCCGCCGACCGGCATCGTGGGCATGGAGGTCTCGCTCTCGCTGGAGTCACGGCAAGGGGTTACGCGCACAGGCCGGGCACTGCTCCCGGCTGTTGCGGTGGTTCACAAGGTGCGGCGGACGCCGGCGTGGCGTTCGAGGTTGCGAAGCTGGACCGTCAGGTCGCCGTCGACAGCTTGGCGTGCGGGGCCGCTGCGGCCGAGCGGCAGTACTTCCTGGCCGCGCATGTCCTCCAGCATCAAGGCGAAGGCGGCGTACATCGCGACCGCGGCCAGCAGAAGGCCGAGCGCGCCGGAGAGGTCGGCGAGCCAGTGCGCGCCGCTCAGGTTGGCGGCGGCGGCCACGGCGAAGCGCGGTACGGCGGTGCACAGCACCAGCCACAGTGCCCGCTTGGGCTTGGCGACGCTGGCCATCAGCAGGGCGAAGAGGGTGAAGCAGAGGTTGAGCACGCCCAGCACCCGGGCACCGCCGGCCGGCTGGGTGGCCAGGACCAGCGAGCTGGCCAGCCACATCCCGGAGAAGCAGGCCATCAGGGTCGCTGCCAGGACGTCCCGGGCGCCGAACGCGAGGAATCCGACCAGGAGCTGCAGGACGAACGCGGGCAAGATGGTGAGGGCGACGGCGCGCTCGGCGCCGTCCTCGAACAGGCCGAGCTGGAGGCAGCCGACGATGGTCGAGGCGATCGCCACGGTGTAGAAGCCGAGCGGCATCGGCGAGGCAATGGGCCGCAGCGTGATGCGGGTGATGCCGCGCAGATCAGGCTCGTGGTGGCGGCCTCCGGCAGGGCGCATCGGGGCCGCAGGCCCCTCGGGGGTGCTGTCACTGGTGGCCATGGGTCTCCTCGGGCCGGGAAACGGGTACGGCCGGCCACAGGGCCCTGGAGCGTGGCGGCGCTCCGGTCCCTGTCGTCGACCGCCCGGGTATCAGCGGACGGCGAGAGCCTTGCGCAGGGTGTTGATGGCCAGCGCGATGGCCACCTCGGCGCCCTGGGTGCCGCGCAGCGCGTTGAGCATGACGAAGTCGTGGATGACGCCCTGGACGCGGACGGCGGTCACCTCGACACCGGCCTGCCGCAGCTTGGCGGCGTACGCCTCGCCCTCGTCGCGCAGCACGTCCGCCTCGGCGGTGATCACCAGCGCCGGGGGAAGGCCGGTGAGCTGCTCGACGGATGCCCGCAGGGGGGATGCAGTGATCTCGGCGCGCTGCTTCTCGTCGGTGGTGTACTGGTCCCAGAACCACTGCATGCCGTCGCGCCGCAGGAAGTAGCCCTCGGCGAACTGCCGGTAGGAGCCGGTGTCGAAGCTGGCGTCGGTGACCGGGTAGAACAGCACCTGGTGGGCGAGGGTGAGGCCGCCGCGCTCCTTGGCGAGCAGGGTCAGCACGGTGCTCATGTTGCCGCCCACCGAGTCGCCGGCCACCGCGATCCTGGTGGCGTCCAGCCCGTGCGCGCCGCCGTCGGTGACGACCCAGCGGGCCACGGTCCACACCTGCTCGACGGCGATGGGGTAGCGGTGTTCCGGGGAGAGGTCGTACTCGGGGAAGACCACCGCGGCACCGGTGCCGACCGCCAGTTCTCGCACCAGCCGGTCGTGGGTGTGGGCGCTGCCGAAGACCCAGCCGGCGCCGTGCACAAAGACGACCACGGGCAGATCACCCTGGGCACCTGCGGGCCGCACGATCCTGGCGCGAACTTCACCGGTGGGCCCACCCGCGACGCTGACCCACTCCTCGTCCACAGCGGGCAGGTCCACGTCGCCGGACTGCACGTCCTCGACGGCCTTGCGGCCCTCAGCCGACGGCAGCTGGAACAGGAACGGCGGCGTGGCGGTCGCCTCGGCGAAGGCGGCGGCCTGGGGTTCCAGAACCGGCGCGACGATTGCCTGGTCAGTCACGGATCGGACCTCCTCACGGATCGGGGGTGGACGCCGCCGGGGCGCGGCGGCGCACGTCCGAAGCTAGAGGCCGGGCGAGGTGGCCGGTTGCCTGTGCGTGCTGGCCTGCTGCCCCTCGACGCAGGGCTTCCACCACCGCGCGGGCACGAATGGAGCAGACCCGTGCACAGGCGGGCAACCGGGGGGCCGACGTCCCCGGGACGATGGGCGCCGACCTGGAGAACGCGCTGGAGGGCTGGCTCGGTGCTGCTGCTGGACCTGGAGGGCTTCGCGCCGCGTGACAGGGCGGACGCGTTCCACCACGCGATGACGGACAACTCCGTGCCGAACGAGATCGTCCACGAGGAGGACGGGAGCGGGATCAGCGCCCGCATCGAAGGGTGGCGCGTGGGCGGCCTGGACGTCTTCGACATGCGGAGCTCCGGCCTTCAGGTCCGGAGAACGGCCAGACACGTGCGCCACCACCGCGACCATCCCGTGGTGTCGGTCTCGCTCCAGTCCCAGGGCATCCACCGCGCCGAACAGTCGGGCACCCAGCTCATCCTCGGGCCGCAGGACATCTGCGTCTTCCACGAACTCGCCCCACGCACCTACGGCTGGTCCGGCCCCGGCGCCTCCCAGGCAATCACCATCGATGCGGAGCATCTCGGCCTGCCGGTGGACACCGTGACCCGGGCCTCCGTACGGCTTCGCTCCAGCCCCGTGCACGACCTGCTGCTGGGGCACCTGAGCTCGCTGTTCCAGGCTCCGGGCCGCCTCGAAACGGACCCCGGAGCCGGCGCCCTCGCCAACGCCACCGCCGACCTCGTACGCGCCCTGCTGACCTCGGCCGCCCACGACGAGGGGGACACGCGGGTCCGAGAAGCCATGGACGACTGCCTGGCGACCCGGATCATGGCGTACACACGCCGCCACCTCACCGACCCCGACCTCGGGCCCGAACGCATCGCCGCGGCCCACGCCATTTCCAAACGGCAGCTGTACGTCGTGCTGGCACGCGCGGGCATCAGGCTCGAACAGTGGCTCATCGCCGAGAGGCTGGAAGTAGCATGCCGGCTCCTGGCCTCGCCTCGCCACGCCGCACTGCCGGTCTCCGCCGTCGCGGCCCGGTGTGGCTTCACCAGTCCCAGCCACTTCACCAGGCGCTTCCGCACCGCCTACGGGACCACCCCGGGCGAGTGGCGTCGCCACCGAACCCGCCCCACCTGTCAATGACCGTTTCAGAGCGGCTTGGGCCGCGGAGCCGGCATTTTTCGGTCGTGGCGGGCAAGGCCTCCTGTGCCTGCTGAACTTGTTCCGGACGTCTTGCGGGAGCAGCCGGTCCCGCTGCGGTCATCTGCCCTGAAACGGCGCCATTGGTATCCCGGGCGGCTTCGCGCCCCGTACCGGGTAGCGCTCGTAGTCCTGATGTACGACCTGCGGACCGGCGTTGCCTGGCCCGATGTCTGGTCGAGACCATGGGCTGCTCAGGAGTGCTACGCGAAGCGAGACGGCGCCGCGCCGATGCGACCGTGCAGCCCGAGCAGAGCTGCCGATGACGTAGGTCGAACGGTCTTGAGCGTGCGACGATGCAGGTATGAACCGACTGGCTAACGAGCAGTCGCCCTACCTACTCCAGCACGCTTCCAACCCGGTGGATTGGTGGCCATGGGGAGAGGAGGCGATGAATGAAGCTAAGCGGCGGGACGTGCCCATCCTCTTGAGTGTGGGCTATGCGTCCTGCCACTTATGTTTCTGCTAATTCACTGGTGCCACGTCATGGCGCACGAGTCCTTCGAGGACGAGGACACCGCCGCGTACCTGAACGAGCACTTCGTGTCCGTCAAGGTCGACCGTGAGGAACGGCCCGACGTGGACGCGGTCTACATGGAAGCCGTACAGGCCGCCACCGGACAGGGCGGCTGGCCCATGACCGTGTTCATGACGCCGGACGGGGAGCCCTTCTACTTCGGCACCTACTTCCCGCCCGAGGCCCGTCACGGCACCCCCGCCTTCCGCGAGGTGCTCGAAGGCGTGCACCGCGCCTGGACGGACCGGCGGGACGAGGTCGGAGAAGTGGCGGGCAAGATCACCCGCGACCTCGCCGAGCGGGAGTTGACCGTCGGCGACACCGGGGCGCCCACCGAGGAGACCCAGGCGCTGGCGCTCCTCCAGCTGACCCGGGACGTCGATCCCGCGAGCGGCTGGTTCAGGGGCGACACCAAGTTCCCGCCCTCGATGGTGGTCGAGTTCCTGTTGCGCCACCAGGCCCGGACCGGCTCCGTGGCGGCACGGGAGATGGCGGAGGGGCTGTGCGGCGCGATGGCCCGGTCGAGCCTGTACGACCAACTGGGAGGGGGCTTCCACCGGTACGTGCTCACGCCGGCGACCGGAGGGCCCCTGGTCCCGCACTTCGAGAAGATGCTGTACGACAACGCCCTGCTGTGCCGGGCGTACGCCCACCTCTGGAGGTCCACCGGCAGCGACCTGGCCCGCCGGGTCGCCCTGGAGACCGCCGACTTCATGGTCCGCGAACTCCGCACTCCCGAGGGCGGTTTCGCCTCCGCACTCGATGCCGACTCCGCGCAGGAGGCGCCGGACGGGGCGCACCCGCAGCAGGACGGCGGCCGGCACGTCGAGGGCGCCTACTACGTGTGGACCCCCGCGCAACTGTCCGCGGTCCTCGGGGACGAGGACGCCGCCCTCGCCGCCGCCCACTACGGCGTCACCGAGGACGGCACCTTCGAACACGGCAGCTCCGTCCTCCGGCTCCCGCAGGAGTCGGGCCCCGTCGATGCCGACCGGATCGCCCCGATCGCGGCCCGGCTCCGAGCCGCCCGCGAGGAGCGCGAGCGCCCGGGCCGCGACGACAAGGTCGTCGCCGCCTGGAACGGCCTCGCCATTGCGGCCCTCGCGGAGACCGGCGCCCTCTTCGACCGTCCCGACCTGGTCGACCGCGCCACCGAGGCCGCCGACCTCCTCGTCCGGGTCCACATGGACGAGACCGCCCGGCTCACCCGTACGTCCAAGGACGGCCGGGCCGGCACCAACGCGGGTGTCCTGGAGGACTACGCCGACGTCGCCGAAGGCTTCCTCGCCCTCGCCGCCGTCACCGGCGAGGGCACCTGGCTGGAGTTCGCCGGCTTCCTCCTGGACCTCGTCCTCGACCGCTTCACCGGCGAGGGCGGTGCCCTCTACGACACGGCCCACGACGCCGAGCGCCTCATCCGGCGTCCCCAGGACCCCACCGACAACGCCACCCCCTCGGGATGGACCGCCGCTGCCGGAGCGCTCCTGTCGTACGCGGCGCACACCGGCTCCGGGGCCCATCGGGCCGCCGCGGAGGGAGCCCTCGGCGTCGTCAAGGCCCTCGGGCCGCGCGTGCCCCGCTTCATCGGCTGGGGCCTGGCCACCGCCGAGGCCCTCCTGGACGGCCCCCGTGAGGTCGCCGTCGTCGGTGACGCCGCCGATCCCGCGTTCCGAGAGCTGCGCCGGACGGCCCTGGCGGCGACCGCCCCGGGAGCGGTCCTCGCCGCCGGAGCCCCCGACGGCGAGGAGTTCCCGCTGCTGAAGGACCGGCCGCTGGTGGCCGGAGGGCCCGCCGCGTACGTGTGCCGTCACTTCACCTGCGACGCCCCGGTCACCGACCCGGCCGAACTGCGCCGGAGGCTCTGACTCCGGCCCGGAACGGGGAACGGCCCCGCGTCCCCTCCGAGGGAGGGGCGGCGGGGCCGTACCGTACCGGGACGCGCTGCTCAGCTGTTGCCGGCGCCGTTGCCCGACAGGACCGGGATGTCGTCCAGGATGTGCGACAGCGGCTCGTCGCCCTTGGCCTGGGTGGAGTTCTCGGTGCACTGCTGGTTCTGCGGGGAGGACAGGACGTTGATGTCCTGGACCGCGATCGGGACCAGCCCGACGAGGGAACCGGCGTTGACCTTGGCCGGCAGGCCGACGCAGGGCTTGTTCAGGGAGCCCTGGACGAGCGCGAACTGCGGGCTCATGTTGCCGTGGGTGGCGGAGTTGCCGAACTCCTGGTGGGCGCCGTTGCCGGACAGCGACGTGGTGCCGCCGTCGTCGGCGATCGCGAGCGCCTGTCCGGCACCCGCGGCCGTCGCGCCGAGGACCGACGCGGCCACTGCAGCCGTAGCCAACAGCTTCTTCATGGTTCAGGCCTTTCGGATTCTGGCTCGCTGAGTGTCGAACCGCGCTGATCAACTGGTGAGAAGTCCGGAGGTTCCGGGAAGTCCACCGGACGGACTACGGGCAAATGAGCGAAGCTCCCCGGGCGGGCCGGTAGGCGGCGGCCGGGATCTCGCTCGGAGCGACGGCTCCGGCGGCCGGCAGCGGTCGGTCCTCGGCCAGCCGCCCGAAGACCTCAGCGGCCCCCTCTTCGTCCCAGCCGACCGTGGATCCGACGCCCTCGACGTTTGCGTTGAAGCCCCGTACCGGCACGGTCGCGAACTGCGTGCGCTCCGGTGGCAGGTTCCGCAGGCGCGCGGCGAGCGCCAGCAGTTCCGCGGTCGAGATCCCCCGTTCGTCCGCCGTCGTCCCGTGGAGGGTCGCCGCGACCTCTTCCAGCCGCCCCGGGGCGTCGAGCACGCCGTCACGGAGCCGGCCCAGTGCGTTCGCCACGAACTGCTGCTGCTTGCGCATGCGCCCGAAGTCCATCTGCCCGTCCGCCTTCCGCGACCGCACGTACTGGAGCGCCTCGCCGCCGGCGACCCGTTTCGTTCCGGGCTGCAGGTCGAGGCCGGTGGCCGGGTCCTTGAGCGGTTGCTCCGTGCAGATCGGGACCCCGCCGTCCACCCGGTCCACGGTGTCCATGAAGCGTCGGAAGTCGACCGCCAGATGGCGGTGCACGGGCAGACCGGTCACCGACTCGACGGTCTCCACCGTGAGGGCGGGGCCGCCCTCCGCCCAGGCGCTGTTGATCTTCGCCTGGTGGGTGGCGTGCACCTTCCCGGTGCGCCGGTCCCGGTGCTCCCCGGGGATCGAGGCCAGGGAGTCCCGCGGCAGGCTCACGACCTCGACGCGGTCGCCGGCCGCCGAGACGTGCACGAGCATCATGACGTCCGTGCAGTCGCACCCCTGCCCGCCGAGCCGGAAGCGATCCCTCTCCTCCTCGGTGACCCCCTTGCGGCTGTCGAGCCCGACGACCAGGAGGTTCAGCCCCTTCTCGGGAGCGGGGAGGTCCCGGGACGCGACGGAGACGGCGCCGGCGAGGGCCCCGGGAACGAGGGCGGCGAGGGCGGCGAGGGTCGCTGCGGCGACCAACGGGCGTCGAGCGGGACGCGGGCACGGGAATTTCATCTCCGCACCGTATTTCGACCTGCTCGCACAGAGGTGCGCCACGCGACTTGGGGCGGACGAATCACTCTCCCGCGACGCCTGTGTAATGATGCGGGAATCGCAGCGGAAGGAGCGAAGATGGCGCCGGATCCCGGAAAATGGGAACGGATGGCCTTCATTCCGAAGAGCCGGTATGTGAGTGACCCACCCCCTGCCGACCGTACTCCATTTCCCCTCTATTCCGCCCTGGTGGCCCAGTGGGTGCAGGCCGGCCGGGCGGTGCCGGGGATGCCCGACCGGGAGTGGGAGCGCCTGATGGCGACCCCGGTCTGGCCGAACTGGTAGGAACGACCGAGGAAGACGAAAGGGGCCGCCCCGGAGGGGCGGCCCCTGACGTGTGAACGCCGTCGTGCTCGGGCGGAACGTCAGCTGTTGCCGACGCCGTTGCCCGACAGGATCGGGATGTCGTCCAGGATGTGCGAGAGAGCCTCGTCGCCCTTGGCCTGGGTGGAGTTCTCGGTGCACTGCTGGTTCTGCGGGGACGACAGCACGTTGATGTCCTGGACGGCGATCGGAACCACGCCGACCAGCGAACCGGCGTTGAGCTTCGCCGGCAGACCGATGCAGGGCTTGTTGAGCGAGCCCTGGACGAGCGCGAACTGCGGGCTCATGTTGCCGTACGTGGCGGAGTTGCCGAACTCCTGGTGCGCGCCGTTGCCGGACAGCGACGTGGTGCCGCCGTCGTTGGAGATGGCGAGCGCCGGGGAGGCCACGGCGGCGGTGGCGCCGACGATGGAGACGGCTGCGGCCGCAGTGGCCATAACCTTCTTGATCACGGGAGTTCCCTTCTAGAACCGGCTCCGTGCAGGGAGCGACCTGATCAACAGGCCTTCGGACGCAGGGGTTCCGCTGTGTCACCCCCCTGGGGGAGCGCGCGTGACGGCGCAGAACGTGGTCCCAGTCGAACGAGTGAAGCGCCGGAACCAACGGTCAATGACCGCAGTTGATCCGGTCGCATCAATCAGGTCGATTGGTGGGAACAGGAACGGAATCACCGTGAACAAGAAGATCATGGCGGCCGCGGCCCTTACGGCCTCCATCGTCGGCGCTTCCGCTGCGGCGGCCTCCCCGGCGCTCGCCCTCGCCGACGACGGCGGCACCACCTCGCTCTCCGGCAACGGCGCGCACCAGTCCTTCGGCAACTCGAAGACCACGGGTGACATGAGCCCGCAGTTCTCGGCCGTCCAGGGCTCGCTCAACAAGCTCTGCCTCGGTGCCCCGGTGAAGGGCAACCTCGGTTCCCTCGTCGGCGTCCTGGTTCCGGTTGCCGTCCAGGACGTCAACGTGCTGTCGTCCCCGCAGAACCAGCAGTGCGCCGAGAACTCCACCCAGGCCAAGGGCGACGAGCCGCTGTCGCACCTCGTCGAGGACATCCCGGTCCTCTCCGGAAACGGCGCCTACAACGGCTGATCCGTTTTCCGTGCAACGGGGCCGGTGGGAGCAATCGCGTTCCCGTCGGCCCCGTTTGCTGCCCGCAATGGAGTGAAAGGGAACGCGTCGTCGTCGCTCAGGTTTCCTTTGTGAGGCATGTTCGTTGTGTTCTGTGCAGCGGAAATGTTTTCCGTCGAGGAAAGGATCCAGACGAAATGAACTGCAAGAAGGCTGCGGCCGTCGTCGCCGGAATCGTCATGGCCATGGGTGCGGCGTCGCCCGCCTTCGCGGACGCGGACGCGCAGGGTGCGGCCATCGGTTCGCCGGGCGTCCTCTCCGGGAACGTCGTGCAGGTCCCGATCCACGTGCCGATCAACGTCTGCGGCAACAGCGTGAACCTCATCGGTGCGCTGAACCCGTCCTTCGGCAACACCTGCATCAACGCCTGATCTCCTGCGACCCGCAGGCACGGGGTCGGCCCCGGGGAGCGATCGCTCCCCGGGGC
>NZ_JBHYMK010000066.1:0-39295 GCF_042743065.1 Streptomyces sp. NPDC058872 | reverse complement strand
CTCCCGCCGGCGGGGCGGTGGGAGGGGGGCCGCGCCCGCCCTCCCACCGCCCCCTACTGCCGTCACATGTCGTCAGACGCCTTCACGCGTCGTCAGCTGTACGGGTCGCCCGACCGCAGCTCCCCCTCCCCGGAGGGGTTCCCGGGCTCCTGGGGACCCCGCAGGGCGGAGGCCTGCCGAACGGATTCGGCCAGCTCGCGGACGACGGCCGAACCCGATCGTGCGGCGATCCCCTCGGCGCTGCGGACGAGCGCCGGAAGCCCCGGATGGCCCGGCAGGTCTCCGCCGCGCAGGGCATCGGCGAAGTAGGCGGCGATCGCGGTCAACTGCAGGCTGTCGTGGCCGCCGCCCCAGACGTCGCCGGTCAACGCGGCCGTCCCCACCGTGCCGGAGCGCTCGTGCGGGGCACGGGTGGTCGGATCGAGCCAGCGGACCGTGGCCGTGGCGACCGGCCCCGCCGCCCCGGGCCTGGTCTTGACGGCGTAGAGCGCCGTGACGGTGTGTCCGGCGCCGACCTCACCGCCGTCCACCCGGTCGTTCCGGAAGTCCTCGTCGGCGACCTCGCGGTTCTCGTACCCGACGAGCCGGAACTTCTCCACGGTCCCCCGGTCGAAGGCGACCTGCGCCTTGGCGTCGCGGGCCCGCAGTTCGACGTGGCTGGGCAGCTGGTCGACGAAGACCTTCCGGGCCTGCGCCGAGGTGGCGACGTACGTCGTCTGCCCGTCCCCCCGGTCGGCGAGCCGCTCCATGAACGCGTCGCCGAATTCGCTGCCCACTCCGACGCCGAAGAGGGTGATGCCGTACTCCCGGCGCTCCTCCTCGATGCGGGCGAGGATGGTGTCGGCCTCCGTGGCCCCGGTGTTGGCGAGCGCGTCGGAGAGCAGCACCACCCGGTTGGTGGCGCCCCGACGGTGCCCGGCGACGGCGACGTCGTAACCGGTGCGGACGCCTGCCTCCACGTTCGTGGAGGCACCCGTCCCGAGGGCGGAGACCGCCTCGCGGATCCGGTCGCGGGCCTCTCCGACACGGGTCATGGGCAGCCGGGTCTCGGCCTCGGTGCTGAAGGTCACGAGTGCGATCGAGTCGTCGTCGCGGAGCTGGTCGGCAAGCAGCCCGAGGGACTCCTTGACCAGGTCGAGCCGTCCGGGCTCGCCCATCGAGCCGGACACGTCGACGACGAAGGTGAGCGCGGCGGGCGGACGTTCGGCGTTCCGGTCGGCCCCCCGGGTGGCGAGCCCGACCCGGACCAGGGACCACCCGTCCCGACCGGTGCGGGCCCCGTCCAGGGTCACGCTGAAGCCGTTGTCCTCCGGGCGCGGGTAGTTGGGGCGGAAGCTGTTGACGAACTCCTCGGGCCGCACGCTCGCCGGCGCGGGGAGCCGTCCTTCGGCAAGCGTGCGCCGGGCGTAGCCGTAGGAAGCGGTGTCCACGTCGAGTGCGAAGGTGGACAGGTAGTCGGGGGCGGGCGCGGGAGAACGCTGCTCGCCCTCCCGGGGCTGCACGGTGTCGCCCCGTGCACCGTCCGGGGCGGCGGGCGCGTGCCCGCCCCCCTCGGCGAACCCCCGGTCGCCGCCGCTCCCGCCTCCGTCTCCGTTCGCGCCGCAGCCGGCGAGCGCCAGGCCGGCGGCGAGCAGGGCCGCGACCGCGGCGCGGGACCCGCGCCCTCCGCCCGCCCGTTGGTTTCGGTGTGCCATGTCATCTCCCCCTGCTGATGAGGCTCTTGTGAAGATGACGAACGAACGGCCCGCGAGGAGCCACCGGAGGCGTTGCGAATGCGTCTCGATGCGGCAACGGCGGCGGGGGTGGACCTTGATGGCATGGATTCGCCATCCTTCTCAACAGGGCTTGTCACCGTATGCAGTCACATGCGTACATGGAGTGGATGTCGATCGGGCGGGGGTGGTCAACGGTGGCAGAGAGCGCGGGCTCCGTGATGCTTGCCCGTTCGGCAATGAACCGGGCCGCGGCCGAAGGGCAGCGGTCCATCGGCCGGCCGGTCCGGGGCGCACGGCGGATCAGTGCCGCACTGGCCGGACTGGCAGCCTCCACCCGGCACGAGTTACTCACCTTCGACGATCCGGTCGCCTCCGCTGGCTGCGCGATCCCCGAGCCGTTCCTGCAGTTGGCAGGAGCGTGCATGCGGGCCGCGGCGGAGCGGGCCGACGAGGTCAGGCGGATCGTGCCGCGGCACGCACTGCCCCACCTGTTGGGAGGGCTCCGGCCTCCCGGACGGGCCCGCCTCATGGAGGCCATTCCGTTCAAGATGATCCTCGTCGACCGGACGGTGGCCGCGATCCCGCTCGATCTGGAACTGCTGTACAACGGCCTGCTACTGATCCGCGACCCGGTGGTCGTGCAGGCCCTCGTCCGCGCCCATCACGTCTGCTGGACGGCTGCCGAGGAGCTGATGTGCGCGCCGCCGCCGGCGCCACCCCCACGGGACCTACCGGCGCAGTTGCGCCCGGTGCTGGACGCCCTTCTGTCGGGGGTGACGGACGAGACCGCAGCGGCCAGGCTCGGCATGTCCGCCCGGACGTACAGCCGCAGGGTGGGCGACCTGATGGCCGTCCTCGGCACGACCAGCCGCTTCCGTGCGGGCGCGGAAGCGGCACGCCGGGGGTGGGTGTGACGGGAAGCCGCTAGGAGACGATGTCCTTGCGGGCGAAGCCGCGGAAGGCGAGCGCGAAGAGGACCAGGGCGTAGGTCACGGAGATCGCCGTTCCCCTCACCATGCCACCCCACTCGAGTTGGGGTTGGAGCGCGTCGATCCAAGCGAACTGCCAGTGTGCGGGGAGGAAGTCACGCCAGTCGCCGAGGGCCGTGACGGCATCCAGCACATTGCCGACGATCGTCAGGCCGACGGCCCCGCCGACCGCGCCGAGCGGGGCATCGGTGCGGGTGGACAGCCAGAAGGCGAGTCCTGCGGTGACGAGTTGGGAGGCGAAGACGAAGGCGACGGCGATCGCGATCCGGAGCAGGGCGTCCCCTGCGGGCACCGATCCACCGGTCGGCAGCCGGAGCGGCCCCCAGCCGTAGGCGACCGTGCCCGCGGCCAGGGCGACCAGCGGGAGGAGGACCATGGCCGCCGCGCTGTAGCCGAGCGCCACGACCAGTTTGGACACCAGCAGCCGGGAGCGCGGCACGGGCGCGGCCAGCAGATACCTCAGCGAGGACCAGCTCGCCTCGGAAGCGACCGTGTCCCCGCAGAACAGCGCCACCGGAATGACGAGGAGGAAGCCGGCCGAGACGAAGAGACAGGTGGCCGCGAAGTTGGCGCCGGAAGCCGTCGCCGTGTCGATCAGGGTGATGCGGCCGTTGCGGTCGCCGTTCCCCGAACCGCCGATCGCGAAGGCCGCGATGAGCACGAACGGCAGGGCGGCGAGGATGCCGCCCATGACGAGGGTGCGGCGGCGCTTCCACTGGCGAAGGGCTTCGACGCGCAGGGGCAGGGTGTGTCCGGGCCGGTAGCCGGAGGCGGACGCCTCGGGCGGGGCCGGTTGGGTGGTCGGCGCGCTCATGCGGCTCCTCCGATCAGGGTCAGGAACGCGTCCTCCAGACGCCGGTGCGGGCCCACCCCGGTCAGCGGCACGTCCAGGCGGACGAGTTCCCCGATGAGGGCGGTCGCGTCGGAACCGTCGAGGCGGACCAGGAGTCCGCCGTCGGCGCGGGCGACGGAGCCGACGCCCGGCAGGGCGCCGACCTTCTCGACCAGGACGTCGGAGACGGGCTCCCCGAGCGTGACGAGCAGGGTGGAACCGGAGCCGGTGATCTCGGCGACCGGCCCGGCCTGTACGAGCTGGCCCCGGTCCATGACGACCAGGTGGGTGCAGGACTGTTCCACCTCGGCCAGCAAGTGGCTGGAGACGATGACGGTACGGCCACCTGCCGCGTACCGGATCATCACCTCCCGCATCTCGCGGATCTGCGGCGGGTCGAGCCCATTGGTCGGCTCGTCGAGGATCAGCAGGTCCGGCAGTCCGAGCATGGCCTGGGCCAGGGCGAGGCGCTGCCGCATGCCCTGCGAGTAGGTGCGCACGGCGCGTTCGAGGGCGCTCCCCAGGTTCGCGATCCGCAGGGCCTCGTCGACGTGGGCGTCCTCGGCGGGACGGCCGGTGGCCTTCCAGTACAGGTCCAGGTTCTCCCGTCCCGACAGGTGCGGCAGGAACCCGGCGCCTTCCACGAAGGCGCCGACGCGGGAGAGCACCGGGGCGCCCGGACCGATGGCCTGGCCGAAGACCCGGATCTCGCCCTCGTCGGGGGTGATGAGTCCCATCAGCATGCGCAGGGTGGTGGTTTTGCCCGCGCCGTTCGGCCCGAGGAGCCCGAGGACCTGCCCCTGCTCGACGCGGAAGGAGAGGTCCCGGACGCTGTACCGCTCGCCGCCCCGGTACTTCTTGGAGAGTCCGGTGATCTGGAGCGGCACGGAGGAGAGTGCGGGGTCGGGCGCGGGGGCGGTGGTCCTGCGCCGGGCGGTGAGCAGCAGGACGGCGGCCCCGACGAGGGCCAGCAGCGGCAGTCCCCAGACCCACCGGGGAAGGGCGGTGGCCTGGGCGGCGAGACCGGGTGCGGTGGGCACGGCGAGCGGGCCCTCGACGGCGACGGCATAAGCGGCGGGGACCGTCGGGGAGGCGTAGCCGAGGTCGGTGGCGGCGATCACGAGCCGCAGCCGGTGCCCGGCCTCGACCTCGTGGTCGATCGCGGGGAGGGCCAGGGTGAGGCTGCGGCCGGCCGTGGCGTTCTCGACCCGGACCGGGGAGACCAGTTGGGCGGGCAGCACCTGCTGGCGACCGTCGGGACCCACGTCGTAGAGCTTGCCGAAGAGGACTGCGGAGCCGTCGGCAGCGGTGGAGCTGACCTTGACCCGGACGGTCGGGGTACCGGTGATCCGCAGGGGCGCGGCCTGCGGCTCGGCGTCGAACCGGGCGTGCTGGCCGGGGAAGTCGACGGAGAGGCCGACGCCGAGGGAGGAGAGGCCGGAGAGGCCGCCGCCGAGCCCGGGAACGGCCGAGACGGCGGGTGGTGCGGCGCCCGGCGGGTTGGTGAAGGTCTGCGGCGGTCCGGCGAGGAGGGCGGTGACGGTGTGGGAGGCGAGCCCCGGGTAGCGGTCGGCGGTCGCGGCGCGCAGCGTGGCCCGCCCGTCGGTGGAGTCGACGCCGCCGGTACGGCTGACGCGGAAGGCGGGGCCCGTGTCGACGGCGACCTCGCGCTTCAGCCAGCGGTCGAACCAGCTCGTGATGCGGCGCTCGACGCGCTCGGTCTCCCGGTCGCCGCCGTCGTGGCCGCCGGCGATCCAGTCGACGGCGACGGGGGCGCCGTTGGCCGTGAGGGTGCGGGCCATGGCGTCGGACTGGGCGAGGGTGAAGAGGGAGTCGGACTGGCCTTGTACGAGGAGCGCGGGCGCCTTGATGCGGGTGCCGACGGCGGAGGGGCTGCGGGATTCGAGGACGGCGCGGGCCGCCGGATCGGGCTTTCCGGCGACGGCGACGCGCTGGTAGAGGGAACACAGCTCGGCGGTGAACCGGCCGCAGGCGGCCGACCGGGCGGCTGCGGACCGCTCCCCGTCGGCCCGGCCCTCCGGCGCCCGGGCCCCGGGGGCCTGGTTTCCGGGGGCCTGGTTTCCGGCGGAGAAGAAGATGCCGGCCCAGAGCTTCTTGAAGACGCCGTTCGGGAAGAGGGCGTCGGCGAGGTTCCAGTAGGTGATCTGGGGGGCGATCGCGTCGACGCGCGGATCGTTTCCGGCCGCCAGCAGGGAGATCGCGCCGCCGTAGGACGCGCCGGTGATGCCGACGCGCGGGTCTCCGGGCCCGTCGAGGAGCACCTCGGGGCGCTCCGCGAGCCAGTCGATCAGCTTCTGGACGTCCTTGACCTCGTGGTCGGGGTCGTTGAGGCCGATCTCGCCGGTGGAGGCGCCGAAGCCGCGGGCGGACCAGGTGAGCACGGCGTAGCCGTTGCGGGCGAGGCCCTCCGCCTGGGCGCGGACGTCGTCCTTGGAGCCGCCGAAGCCGTGGCCGAGCAGGACGGCGGGACGCCGGCCGGCGGAGTCGTCGGTGAAGTACGAGGTGTCGATGCGCACCCCGTTGATGTCGAGGGCCCGGTCCGCGCGGCGCACGGGCGGCGCTTCGTCCGTGGCGACGGCGGTCCAGGTGCCGGCGCCCGCGAGGACGGCGAGCGCGGCGGTGACCGCGGCCCACCGGGGAAGTCGGAGTCGCATGGTGTCGAGCGTAGGGGGTGGCCGGTGGGTCGGGCCGGACCAGGGGTGGGGCGGGGCGGTCGGGGACCCCGCCGGGTCGCGCGGCACGCCTCCGGTCCGGGGCCCGCGTTCGCCCCCCGTCGCACGGAGCGCCGCCACGGGGCCGGCCCCCGGGCGCGGGGTGCGCTCCGGGGGCCGGTCCGTCGGTCGTGGCGTCAGTGGTTGCGGGGGAAGCCCAGGTCGACGCCGGTCGACGCCTCGGACGGGTCGGGCCAGCGGGTGGTGACGACCTTGCCGCGGGTGTAGAAGTGCACGCCGTCGTTGCCGTAGATGTGGTGGTCGCCGAAGAGCGAGTCCTTCCAACCGCCGAAGGAGTGGTAGCCGACCGGCACCGGGATCGGCACGTTCACGCCGACCATGCCGGCCTGGACCTCCAGCTGGAAGCGACGGGCGGCGCCGCCGTCGCGGGTGAAGATCGCGGTGCCGTTGCCGAACGGCGAGGCGTTGATGAGGGCCAGGCCCTCCTCGTAGGTCTCGGCGCGCAGCACGCAGAGGACCGGGCCGAAGATCTCGTCCTGGTACGCCTTGGCGGTGGTGGGCACGCGGTCGAGGAGGGAGAGGCCGATCCAGTGGCCGTTCTCGTGGCCCTCGACGGTGTAACCGGTGCCGTCGAGGACGACCTCGCAGCCCTCGGCGGCTGCGCCGTGGACGTAGGAGGCGACCTTGTCGCGGTGGACGGCCGTGATGAGCGGGCCCATCTCGGAGGTGGGGTCGGTGCCGGGGCCGATCTTGATCTTCTCGGCGCGCTCGCGGATCTTCTCGACCAGTTCGTCGCCGATGGAGCCGACCGCGACGACCGCGGAGATGGCCATGCAGCGCTCGCCGGCGGAGCCGTACGCCGCGGAGACGGCCGCGTCGGCCGCCGCGTCGAGGTCGGCGTCCGGGAGGACCAGCATGTGGTTCTTGGCACCGCCGAGGGCCTGGACGCGCTTGCCGTGCGCGGAGGCCGTGGTGTGGATGTACTTCGCGATCGGGGTGGAGCCGACGAAGGAGATCGCGGAGACGTCCGGGTGCTCCAGGAGCCGGTCGACGGCCACCTTGTCGCCGTGCAGGACGTTGAAGACGCCGTCCGGGAGGCCCGCCTCGGCGAGCAGCTCGGCGATCTTCAGGGACGGCGACGGGTCCTTCTCGCTCGGCTTGAGGACGAAGGTGTTGCCGGTCGCGATGGCGATCGGGAACATCCACATCGGCACCATGGCCGGGAAGTTGAAGGGCGTGATGCCGGCGACGACGCCGACGGGCTGGCGGATCGACGCCACGTCGACGCGGTTCGACACCTGGGTGGAGAGCTCGCCCTTGAGTTGGGTGGTGATGCCGCAGGCCAGGTCGACGATCTCCAGGCCGCGGGCGACCTCGCCGAGCGCGTCGGAGTGGACCTTGCCGTGCTCGGCGACGATCAGTTCGGCGATGGCGTCGCGGTTGGCGTCGAGGAGCGCACGGAACGCGAAGAGGATCGTGGTGCGCTGGGCGAGCGAGGAGGTGCCCCAGGTCGCGAAGGCGTCCTTCGCGGCGGCGACGGCGGCGTCGACCTCGTCGACGGAGGCGAGCGCGACCTGCGTGGTGACGGCGCCGGTGGCCGGGTCGGTGACCGGGCCCCAGTTGCCCGACGTGCCCTCGACGGTCTTGCCACCGATCCAGTGGTGGACGGTCTTCGTCATGACGAGTTACTCCTTCAGAGATGGCGGCGTCGGGCGATGACGTGCCGGTCGTACTCCTCGCGGGCCTTGACCGCCGACGGGCGGGTCGACGTCTCGGCCACGGGCACATCCCACCACGCCTGGGCCGGGGGCGCGCCCGACACTGTGTCTGGCGTTTCGGTCTCGACGTAGACACATGTGGGAACCGTCGCGGCGCGCGCGTCCACGAGGGCTTCCCGCAGGTCACGGATGGTGCGGGGGCGCAGCACCCACATGCCGAGGGAGGCGGCGTTGGCACCGAGGTCGACCGGGAGCGGCGGCCCGGTGAAGCTTCCGTCGTCCGCCCGGTGCCGGTAGTCGGTGCCGTAGCGCTCGGCTCCGACGGCTTCGGAGAGGCCTCCGATGGAGGCGTATCCGTGGTTCTGCAGGATCAGCAGCTTCAGGGGCAGTCGCTCCTGGACGGCGGTGACGATCTCGGTGGGATTCATCAGGTACGTACCGTCGCCGACGAGTGCCCAGACGGGCCGTCCGGGCGCGGCGAGGAGCACGCCGAGGGCGGCGGGGATCTCGTAGCCCATGCAGGAGTAGCCGTACTCGACGTGGTACTGGTCGCGGGAGCGGGGTCGCCAGAGCCGGTGGAGGTCGCCCGGGAGCGAGCCGGCGGCGTTGATCAGGATGTCGGTGGCGTCCACCAGGGTGTCGAGTACGCCCAGCACCTGGGTCTGGGTGGGGCGGGCGTCCTCGTCGGGGACGGCGTAGGCGGCGTCGACCTGCTCCTGCCAGTGGTGGTGGGCGGAGCTCCAGCGGGCCGTCGTGCGGGGCGGGCCGCCGAGCGCCCGGGCGAGGGCGGCGAGGCCCTCGCGGGCGTCGGCGACGAGGGGCAGCGCGGCCTGCTTGTGGGCGTCGAAGCCGGTGATGTTGAGGTTGACGAACCGGGCGTCGGGCGGGAAGAGGGTGCCGGACGCAGTGGTGAAGTCGGTGTGGCGGGTTCCGACGCCGAGGACGAGGTCGCTGGTGCGTGCGAGGGAGTTGGCGGTGCTGGTGCCGGTGTGGCCGATGCCGCCGACGTCGCAGGGGTGGTCGTACGGAAGGACTCCCTTGCCGGCCTGGGTGGTGGCGACGGGCAGCCCGGCACGCTCGGCCAGCTCGCGCAGCGCGTCCTCGGCCCCGCTGTGCTTCACTCCGCCGCCCGCAACGATCAGCGGACGTTCGGCGGCCTTCACGGCCCGTACGGCGGCGTCCAGCTCGGCCGCGTCGGGGCGGGGGCGGCGGACCGTCCAGACCCGCTCGGCGAAGAACTCCTCGGGCCAGTCGTGGGCCTCGGCCTGGACGTCCTGGGGCAGGGCCAGGGTCACGGCTCCGGTCTCGGCGGGGTCGGCGAGGACCCGGGCGGCGGCGAGGGCGGCCGGGATCAGGGCTTCGGGGCGGCCGATCCGGTCGAAGTAGCGCGAGACGGGGCGCAGGCAGTCGTTGACGGAGACCTCGCCGGCGTACGGCACTTGGAGCTGTTGGAGGACCGGATCGGCGGGGCGGGTCGCGAAGGTGTCGCCGGGCAGGAGCAGCACCGGGAGGTGGTTGATCGTGGCGAGGGCGGCTCCGGTGACGAGGTTGGTGGCGCCGGGGCCGATGGAGGTGGTGACGGCGTGTGCGGAGAGCCGGCCGGACTGGCGGGCGAAGCCGACGGCGGCGTGCACCATGGCCTGTTCGTTGCGGCCCTGGTGGAAGGGCATCAGGTCGGCGTGCTCGACGAGGGCCTGCCCGATGCCGGCGACGTTCCCGTGGCCGAAGATTCCCCAGGTGGCGGCGATGAGCCGGTGGCGCGCGCCGTCGCGCTCGGTGTACTGGGCGGCGAGGAAGCGGACGAGGGCCTGGGCGACGGTGAGCCTCATGCGTACCCCTCCGTGTGGTCCGGGTGGAAGGAGATCTTCCATTCTCGCTCGGTTCCGGGTCCCGCCATGACGTTGAGGTAGTAGAGGTCGTGGCCCGGTTGGGCGATCGAGGGTCCGTGCCAGCCGTCGGGGACGAGGACCGCATCGCCGTCGCGGACCTCGGCGAGGAGTGCGGCGCCGCCCGGCCGGGAGGGTGAGATCCGCTGGTAGGCGAGGCCGTGCGGGCCGGCGATCTCGTAGTAGTAGATCTCTTCGAGGACGGACTCGACGCCCGGTTGGTGCTTGTCGTGCTTGTGCGGCGGGTAGGAGGACCAGTTGCCCCCGGGGGTGAGGACCTCGACGGCGATGAGGCGGTCGCAGTCGAAGCCGTGTCGGCCCCCGCCCCCGGCGGCGGCGAAGTTCCGCACCTGGCGGGTGCGGTTGCCGCTGCCCCGGGTCTCGAGGGGAACCTCCGGCGCGGGACCGTAGCGGGCGGGGAGTCGTCGCTCGCACTTCGCTCCTGCCAAAGCGAAGCGGCCTCCCGCGCCGGAGGCGATCTGGGCGTGGGCATCGCGCGGTACATAGGCGAAGTCGCTCGCCCCGTCGAACACGCTTGCGCGGCCCGCGAGTTCGAGTTTCTCGCCGTCGACGCGCACGCTACAGGCACCGGAGAGGGGAAGTACGACCCATTCGAAATCCCCGCTCTCGAAGGTGTGGTTCCCTCCGGGACCGAGGACGAGGACCCGGAGGGCGGAGTAGGTCCAGCCGGCCCGCTCGGGGTCGATGTCCACCGCGTAGGGGCCCCGTGCGGCGGAGCCGGCGGGCCGGTGGAGGCGGGCCGGGCGGTCGGGGTTCATCGGGAAGGTCCCTCTCGTTCCTGGATTCTGCGGGTGGGCGGACGTGGTGCCGGGGCGCGTGTCCGACCGGGCGGAGCGCCGCTCGGACGTCCGCGCCCCGGTCGTGCGGAACCGCGCGCCCTTCACCCCGCCCGCTCGCGCCCTCCGGGGCGCGCGGGAGCCGCCGGGCCCCCTGCTCGGCCTTCCCCTCCCGGGAGCGTTCCCGTGCCCGCCGCGAGGGCCGCGGCGATCTCGGTCCGGTCCGGCATGGCGGAGGAGCAGGCGAGTCGGCCGGCGACGATCGCGCCGGCGGCGTTGGCGTGGCGCAGGAGCGCGCCGAGGTCCCGCCCGGCGAGCAGTCCGTCGACGAGCGCCCCGCCGAAGGCGTCGCCCGCGCCGAGGCCGTTGACGACCTCGACCGGCAGGGGCGGCACTTCGGCGCGGATCCCGTCGGCGGTGAGCGCGAAGACCCCTTCCGCCCCCCGCTTGACGACGGCGAGCCGGACCGGGCCGCTCGCGAGCAGGGCGCGGGCGGCGGCCTCCGGCTCCCGCTCCCCCGTGGCGACCGCGCACTCGTCGAGGTTGCCGAGGGCGACGGTGGCGTGGCGCAGCGCCTCGGCGTAGTGGGGACGGGCCGCTGCCGGGTCCGTCCAGAACATCGGCCGCCAGTCCAGGTCGAGGACCGTCGTGCCGTGGCCGGACCGGGCCCGCAGGGCCTCCAGGGTGGCGGTGCGGCTCGGCTCGGCGCACAGTCCGGTGCCGGTCGCCCAGAAGACCCGGGCGGCGCGGATCGCGTCGAGGTCCAGCTCCTGCGACCGGATCTCCAGATCGGGGGCGCGGGGACGGCGGTAGAAGTAGAGCGGGAAGTCGTCGGGCGGGAAGAGCGCGCAGAAGGTGACCGGCGTGGGGTGCGCCTCGACCTCCGTGACCCAGCGGTCGTCCACGCCGAACTCCTTGAGCTCGCGGCGCAGATAGGTGCCGAAGGGGTCGGCACCGGTGCGGGAGAGGAGCGCGGTGCGGCGGCCGAGGCGGGCGGCGGCGACGGCCACGTTGGCCGCGGAGCCGCCGAGGAACTTGCGGAAGGTCTCGACCCGGTCGAGACCGACCCCGCTCTGCAGCGGGTACAGGTCCACGCCGAGGCGCCCCATGGTGATCAGGTCGTACGGCTCCGTCTCCACGTGCCACCCTTCGGCCCGGCCGCCCTCGGCTCCGCACCCAGGTCTAGTCGTCCGCCGGTGGCGTGTCAACGATATGTCCGGACATTCGGACCACCGGACCGCTTGACGCTGCTCGTGGGCTCCGGCCAAGGTGGCAGGCATGACGAAGCCGTCGCCGCAGTCGTCCCGCATCCGCATCGGCTCCGCCCCGGACTCCTGGGGGGTGTGGTTCCCCGACGATCCGCGACAGGTGCCGTGGCAGCGCTTCCTCGACGAGGTGTCGGGCGCGGGGTACGGGTGGATCGAGCTCGGCCCGTACGGTTACCTGCCCACCGATCCCGCCGTCCTCGCGGAGGAGACCGCACGGCGTGGGTTGCGGGTCTCGGCGGGCACGGTCTTCACCGGCCTGCACCACGGCCCCGCCGTCTGGGAGCGCACCTGGGCGCACGTCGCCGAGAACGCCGCCCTCGCCCAGGCCATGGGGGCCGGCCATCTGGTCGTCATCCCGTCCTTCTGGCGGGACGACCGGACGGGCGAGGTGCTGGAGGAGCCGGTGCTCTCCGCGGAACAGTGGCGGCACCTGACCCGGCTGACCGAACGTCTGGGCCGCGAGGTGCACGAGCGGTACGGATTGCGGATCGTGGTCCATCCGCACGCCGACACCCATCTCGACGGCGAGGAGAGCGTGACCCGCTTCCTCGACGCGACCGACCCGGAGGCGGTCGCCCTGTGCTTGGACACCGGGCACTACGCGTACGCCGGCGGGGACAGCGTCAAGCTGATCGAGACGTACGGGGAGCGGATCGGCTACCTGCATCTGAAGCAGGTCGATCCCGGGGTGCTGGCGGACGTGGTGGCGGAGGGGCTGCCGTTCGGTCCGGCGGTGGCGCGGGGGGTGATGTGCGAGCCGCCGTCGGGGGTGCCCGCGCTGGAACCGGTCCTCGCCGCGGCGGCGGCGCTGGACGTGGACCTGTTCGCGATCGTCGAGCAGGACATGTACCCGTGCGAGGTGGACGTCCCGTATCCGATCGCCCTCCGCACCCGGAGCTTCCTCCGCTCCTGCGGGGTGTGACCGGAGCGCGGGCGGCGTGACCTGAGCTCTTGCGGGGTGTGACCGGCGCGGGCGCGGCCCTTGCGCCTCCCCACCCGAACGGGCTCCCGGACTTCTGGGAGCGACCGCGTGCCGTCGGCTGTCGGCAGCGGCTCCGCACCGCGCCCCGTCGGGGGCGAAGGCGGGCGCTGCGCCCCGGAGGGGGGACCGCCCGAGGCATCAGGACTCCTGCGTAGCGGTCGGGCCCGCGCAGCCTCACGTCCGGAATCTCAGCACGTCGACCTCGCAGCCCGGCGCGAAGGGGTCGAAGCCGTGCTCGATCAGCCAGCGGACCGCCAGCAGGCTGCGCAACGACCACCACGCGCGGATCACGTCGAGGTCGATGTCGGTGCCGTAGCCGGCGAGGACGTCGTCGAGGCGCTCCTCGTGTCCGAGCGTGAGGGTGGCGAGGTCGTACAGGGCGTCGCCCTGGCCCGCCTCGGACCAGTCGATGATGCCCGTCACCTCGTCGCCGTCGACGAAGACGTGCGCGACCTGCAGGTCCCCGTGTGTGAACGCCGGAGTCCAGGGCCGGAGCGCGGCCTCGGCAACCCGGCGGTTGCGGCTGACCAGATCCGCGGGCAGGAGGCCGTTCGCCACGAGCGACGCGCACTCGTCGTCGAGCTCCGCCGCCAGCGCGGCGGAGCTTCGGCCGGCCCGGCCGGGCCGGGGCGGCAGCGGTGCGTCGTGCAGCCTCCGGAGGGCGGCGCCCGCCGCGGCCCACGCCGCCGACGACCCGGTCGACGGCCGGCCGAGGTGCCCGAGCGCCGTCCCGGGGAGCGCGGCGATCGCGAGCACGGGCGGCTTGCGCCACAGGACCTCCGGGGTCGGGACCGGCGCGAGGGACATCGCCTCGACCTCGGCGTCCATGCGCGCCTGATCGGCGTCCACCTTCAGGAACACGTCCCCGACGCGCAGGGTCGCGCGCTCGGAATGCGCGACGATGACTTCGACCTCGTCCATGGACGACCATGGTTCCGGGGACGGCCGCCGGAGTCGCCGGGACGACGGGTCCGCTGGCGCGGCTCGACGCGTCCCGCTGCCCGGCGGCCTCGTGTACGACACCGAGCCCTCCGGAGGTCGAGCCCCCGTCTTCCGTCGGGAGTGCCTAGCGCCCCGGCGCGGAGAACGCACGCACCCACGCCGGTGGCCCCGTGTGCCTCTTTCGTCACGGAGGTCTCCTCCTCGTCACACGTGTCCCCGTTACGCGGGTTGCGGGTCACAGGCGCTCGACGGCCGCTCCCCTCCTGCCGGACGGGGTCGTTGCAGGGGGCACAGGCTCAGTGATCGCCAACGCCCGCCCGCAGCGCCCCCGAACGGCATCCCGCCACCGCTGCGCGGCGCGCAGGGAGGTGCCAGGCATGACGGACAGAAGACTCTGGTCGTACAAGGACATCGCCGCACACATCCGGGTGCAGCCCGACACGGTCCGCTCCTACCGGAAGCACGGGCTGCTCCCCGCGCCCGACCACGTGGAGTCGGGCAAGCCCTACTGGTACGCGGACACGATCCGCAGTTGGGTCGCCAGTCGACCCGGCAATCGGAGCCGTCGCGACTGAGGCCGCCCGCCCCGCGTCGCGGCTCCCCTCGTCGCGGCTCCGCACGGACGCGGTGTCGCCGCCGGGCGACCGGATCAGGGCCCGGTCACCCGACGGCGTGCCGGAGCCGCGTGCCGGAGCGGCCCGCTGCCGGTCTCCGTGCGGGGTCACCGGAGCGAGGAGGCGGGCTCCCGCAGCTCTTCGGTCGACTCGGGGGCGCTCCGCGCACCGGAGCGGTGGTCGCCCGCTGCCGCCTCGCTGACCCCGAAGCGGTCGTGGAAGCGGCGCAGCGGCGCCGGCGCCCACCAGGTGAGCCTGCCGGTCAGCTTCATGACGGAGGGAACGAGCAGGCTGCGGACCACCATCGCATCCATGAGGACGGCGAGGGCGACGCCCAGGCCGAGCATCTTGGTGTTGGTGACCCGCGAAGTGCCGATGGCGACCATGACGACGGCGAGGATCACCGCGGCGGCGGTGATCAGACCGCCGGTGTGGCGGAGCCCGAACCGGACGGAGTGCTCGTGGTCGCCGGTGGCGTCGTACTCCTCCTTGATGCGGGAGAGCAGGAACACCCCGTAGTCCATGGAGAGTCCGAAGGCCACGCAGAACATGAGGACGGGCAGCGTGGTCTCGATGTCGCCGGTGGAGGTGAAGCCGAGGAGTCCGGCGAGGTGCCCCTCCTGGAAGACCCACACGACGGCGCCGAACATCGCCGTGAGGCTGAGGGCGTTGAGGGCGACGGCCTGGAGGGGGACGAGGACGCTGCCGGTCAGCAGGAAGACCAGGAGCAGGGTGACGAGGACGACGATCCCCGCAGCCCAGGGCAGCCGGTCGGCGATGGCGTCCTTGGAGTCGACGAGGACGGCGGCCGGCCCGGTGACGGAGGTCTCGAACGGCGCCTCGGCCGCGCGCAGTTCCCCGACGACCCGCTGGGCGTCGGCACCGACGGTCTCGCCCTCGGGCACCACGGTGAAGTAGGCGGAACCGTCGCCGGCGGTGACGGGCCCCTCGGCCCGGGCGACGCCGTCCAGGGCGGCGATCCGCTCGCGGTAGTCCGCGTACTGCGCAGGGGTGGACCGCCCCTCGGCGAGGACGGTGATCCCACCGCCCGGATTCCCCGGGAAGCCTTCGCGGAGCTGGTCCTGGACGACCCGGGACGAGGCGGTGACGGGGAGCTGGCGATCGTCGGCGGTGCCGAACTTCACGTCGAGGAAGGGGAGTCCGAGCAGGACCAGGCCGGCGGTGGTGACGATCGCGAAGACCGGTGCCCGGCGCATCACCAGGCCGGCGAAGCGCCCCCAGCCCGCCCCCGGAGCGTCCTTCCGGGGCGCCCTCCGGACCCGGAGGAGGCGCCTGAGGTCGAGGGCGTTGACCCGGTCGCCGAGGAGGACGAGGGCGGCCGGGAGCAGGGTGAGTGCGGCGGCGGCGGCGAGCAGGACGACGGCGATCCCGGCGTAGGCGAAGGAGCGCAGGAAGTACTGCGGGAAGACCAGCATCGCGGCGAGCGAGACGGCCACGGTCAGGGCGGAGAAGAGGACGGTCCGGCCGGCCGTGCGCAGCGTGGCCCGGACGGCGGCACGGGTGTCGGCACCGGCCGCCAGCTCTTCGCGGTAGCGGCGGACCACGAACAGGGCGTAGTCGATGGCGAGTCCGAGCCCGAGGGCGGTCGTCAGGTTCTGTGCGAAGACGGAGACGTCGGTGAACTCGGTGATGCCGCGCAGGACGGCGTTGGTGCCGAGGATGGCGACGATGCCGACGCCGAGCGGCAGCAGGGCGGCCACGGCACTGCCGAAGACCATGACGAGCAGGACGAGGGTGAGGGGCAGGGCGATGAGCTCGGCCCGCAGCAGGTCCTCCTGGATGACCGTCTGCATCTCGTGGCGGACGGCGAGTCCGCCTCCGAGGGACACCGTGACGGGACCGTGCGTGCCCCGGAATTCGGGGGCGATGCGGTCGAGGACGGCGGCGGCGTCCTTCTCCTCGCCCGCGATCCGGGCGCCTATCACGGCGCGGTGCCCGTCCTCGGAGCGGAGTGCGGGCGAGCCGGTGGACCAGTAGGAACCGACGCCGTCGACGCCGGGTTCGGCGTCGAGCCGCTCGGCGAGCCGCCGGGCCTCGGCGCTGACGGCCGGGGCGTCGACCCCGAGGTCCCCCGCGTCGACGAGCAGGAGCACGTTCGGCTGGGAGCCGGGGAACTGTCGCTCCAGGACCCCGGTGGCGTAGGTGGACTCGGCGGCGGGGTCCTCCCAACCGCCGCTGCCCATGCGGTCGGCGACGCCGCCGCCCGCCAGGACGGCGAGGGCGGTGAGCACCAGGGCGACCAGGAGGGTGAGGCGCGGACGTGCGGTCACGAACCGCGTCCATCCCCCGCCGCGTCCGCCGCCGGACCCTGCTTTCTTGACTTCGGACATGACGCGGTGTCCCCTTCACCGTGACCCGTGCGCGCGCTTCCCGGCAGGTCGCATGGGTCGCCCATTGCCATAGACTGGCAAACACGAGTGATCACTCGCGTTTCACAAGAATGCGAGCGACTTCTCGTGTTTGTCAAACACGTCGAGGAGAACGGGGGACAGTCATGCCCGAAGACGTGTCCGGAGCCCTGCCCGAGGAAACGAAGCCGCGCCGCCGCCAGGCCCGCGGCGAGCGCCGCATCGCGCAGCTGCTCCAGGCCGCCGCGAACGTCTTCTGCGCGCACGGGTACACGGCGACCAGCACCAATGCGATCGCCCGGGAGGCGAGCGTTTCGCCCGGCACGCTCTACCAGTACTTCCCCAACAAGGAGGCCATCGCGATCGAACTCGGCGAGCGCCTGCTGACCGAGATGCGGGAGGCCCACGGCCAGGCGTTCAGCCCGGCCAACCTGACCCTGCCGCTGCCCGAAATGCTGGACGTCACGGTCGACCCGCTGATCGCCTTCAACTGCGAGAACCCCGCCTTCCTCGCCCTGATGCACGGCTCGGAGGTGCCCGGCCGGATCGCCGAGGAGCACGACGCCCTGCACGCCAATCTGCTCGCCCGGACGCAGGAGGTCATCGGCCACTACGCCCCCGCGCTGCCCGTCGAGGAACGCACCCGCATCGCCAACATGACCTTCGCGATCTTCAAGGGCGGCCTCGACCTGATCCTGGCCGCCCCCGAGGGGGCCGAGCGGGAGGCGACGATCGCCGAACTGAAGACCGTCCTCCTGCGCTACCTCTGCCCCTTGGTCGAAGGCCCCTGCGCGGACGAAGCGGCCGTCACCACGACTCGGACCCGCTGACCGACTCCGGCGGTCGCACCTCCCCGCCGGCCCGCGCCCGCATCCTCAGCGCGATCAGCGGGAAGACGAGCACGGAGAGCATGCCGGCCCCGACGAGCGCAGCCGCTTCGCCGGCCGTCATCTCCTGGTCGTCCACGCCGATGGTGGTGATCGCGACGACGAGCGGCAGCGCGGTGGAACCGTAGAGCACGAGCCCGCCGCGGTCCCTGCGGTCGAGGTCCCGGGGGGCGAGGAACCAGATCGGCGCGCCGCGCACCACGAGGAAGAGCAGCAGGAAGACCGGCAGCAGGATCAGGACCCTGCCCCCGTGGAGGAGCGAGTCCAGGTCGAACTCGATCCCGGTCACCACGAAGAAGACGGGCACCAGGAAACCGAAGCCGACGCCCTCGACCTTCTCCAGGATCTGCGGCCCGGAGTCGGGTGCGGCCCCGGTGAGCACGAGCCGGGTGATGAGCCCGGCGGCGAAGGCGCCGAGGAGGACGTCCAGTCCGAGCGCCGTCGACGCCCCGAGCATCAGGGCGAGCAGCAGGAAGACGAAGCGGACGGCGAACTGGCCGCTGGTGTGGAGGGTCTTGGCGATCACGTTGGCGAACCACGGCGGGCGGGGCCGCAGCGCCCAGAACACGGCCGCTGCCGTGAGCGCGGCGAAGGCGGCGAGGAGCGCGGTGGACTCGGCGGCGCCCCGCCCGCTGAGCAGCAGGGCCATGGCGATGATCGGGCCGAACTCGCCGACCGCACCGAAAGCCATGACGACCGAGCCGAAGCGCCCGTGGAGGTCACCGGCGTCCCGCAGCACCGGCAGGACGGTACCGAGGGCGGTGCTGGTCAGGGCGACGCCGATGAAGACGCCCTTGGTGTAGCCGCCGCCGAGCAGGACGCCGGCGAGGAGCCCGAGGCCGAGGGCGATCAGCCAGGCCCACACGGACCGCCGGAGGGTGTCGCCGCGCACCTTGCCGAACTCGATCTCGTAGCCCGCCAGGAAGATCAGCATGGTGAGACCGAGTTCCGAGAACCCGTCGATCAGCGGATCGGCGTGCGCCCATCCCAGGACGTCGGGGCCGACGAGGATGCCGAGCAGGATCTCGAAGATGACGAGGGGGACGGGGAGCCAGCGCCCCACCCCGTAGGCGAGCAGCGGCGCCAGGACGGCGATCGCCATGATCAGAATGAGCATGCTCCCCGAATGCGACATATCGGGTGTTTACCATAGGGTCCGGCCGCACACCCGCGCCGGACGCCCGAGCGGCGCGAGGATCCGAAGGCGCACCGCCCGCCGCCGGAGCACCGACCCGCTCCCACGGACCCCTCCGCCGGGCGCGACCGGGAGCACGCGCACGCCACGCATCGACCGCGACTGGATTTGATACCCCCTAGGGGTATAACCTGGAGTCCGTAGGACCCCGAACCAAGAGGAGAGCGCCATGACCGCAGAGACGAAGACCGAACTCACCACCGTCTACCAGGTCAAGGGCATGACCTGCGGCCACTGCGAGGGTGCGGTCTCCAGCGAGGTCTCCGAGATCCCGGGCGTCTCCTCGGTCACGGCCGTCGCCGAGACCGGCCGGGTCACCGTCGTCTCCGAGGCGCCGCTCGACGTGGAGGCCGTCCGCGCCGCCGTTGACGAGGCCGGCTACGAGCTGGTCTGACCGCCCTCCGCCCCAGCACTCCGCAGGGTCGTACCGTTACCGGGTACGACCCTGCTCTCGTTGGGAAAAGCCCATGACGTCCACCATCACCGAGCTGACGATCGGTGGCATGACCTGCGCCTCCTGCGCCGCCCGGATCGAGAAGAAGCTCAACCGGCTGGACGGGGTGACGGCGACGGTCAACTACGCGACCGAGAGGGCCAGGGTCGAGCACCCGCCGGAGGTCCCGGTCGACGACCTGATCGCCACCGTCGTGAAGACCGGCTACACCGCCGAGGAACCCGCACCGCCACAACCCGCACCCGGCGAAGGGCACGGCGCGGAGCGGGACCAGGACCGGGACCCCGAGCTCGCCTCCCTGCGACGGCGGCTCGTCGTCTCCGCGCTCCTTGCCGCGCCCGTGGTCCTGCTGGCCATGGTCCCCTCGCTCCAGTTCGACAACTGGCAGTGGCTCTCGCTCACCCTGGCCTCCCCCGTCGTCGTCTGGGGCGGACTCCCCTTCCACCGGGCCGCCTGGACCAACCTCCGGCACGGCACGGCCACCATGGACACCCTCGTCTCGATCGGCACCCTCGCCGCCTACGGCTGGTCCCTCTGGGCCCTCTTCTTCGGCGATGCCGGCGCCCCCGGGCTGCGCCACGGCTTCGACCTCACCGCCGACCGGGCGCACGCCTCCTCCGCGATCTACCTGGAGGTCGCCGCCGGAGTCGTCACCTTCATCCTGCTGGGCCGCTACCTGGAGGCCCGCGCCAAGCGGAAGGCCGGCTCCGCCCTCCGGGCCCTGATGGAGCTCGGCGCCAAGGACGTGGCGGTCCTGCGCGCGGGCCGGGAGGTGCGGATCCCGGTCACCGACCTACGGACCGGCGACCGGTTCGTCGTGCGCCCCGGCGAGAAGATCGCCACCGACGGCACCGTCGTCGAAGGCACCTCCGCCGTCGACGCCTCCCTCCTCACCGGGGAGTCGCTGCCCCTCGACGTGGCGCCCGGCTCCACCGTCACCGGCGGCTGCGTCAACGCCTCGGGGCGGCTCCTCGTCGAGGCCACCCGGGTCGGCGCCGACACCCAACTCGCCCGGATCGCGAAGCTCGTCGAGGAGGCCCAGGGCGGCAAGGCCGAGGTGCAGCGGCTCGCCGACCGGATCTCCGCCGTCTTCGTACCGGTGGTGCTCCTGATCGCCCTGGGCACCCTCGTCACCTGGCTGCTCGTGACGGACGACGTCACCGCCGCCTTCACCGCCGCCGTCGCCGTCCTGATCATCGCCTGCCCCTGCGCCCTCGGCCTCGCCACCCCGACCGCCCTCATGGTCGGCACCGGCCGCGGCGCCCAGCTCGGCATCCTCATCAAGGGCCCCGAGGTCCTGGAGTCCACCCGGCGCGTCGACACCGTCGTCCTGGACAAGACCGGCACGGTCACCACCGGCCGGATGCAGCTGACCGGCATCCGCGTGTACGGCGGGCGGTACGGCACCGACGCCACCGACGAGACCGAGCTGCTGCGGCTCGCGGGGGCCCTGGAGCACTCCTCCGAGCACCCGGTCGCCCGTGCGGTGGCGGACGCCGCCGCCGCGCGCTGCGGCGAGCTCCCCGCGCCGAAGACCTTCGAGAACGTCCCCGGGCTCGGCGTCCGCGGTTCGGTCGAGGGCCGGCTCGTCCTCGTCGGGCGGGCCGGCCTGCTCGCCTCCGAAGGGATCGAAGCGCCCGGGACGACGGAGCCCGGCGCCGTCCACGTCGCCTGGGACGGGGTGGCCCGGGGCAGCCTGACCGTCGCCGACGCCGTCAAGGACACCAGCGCCGAAGCGGTCGCCCGACTGCGCGCCCTGGGACTGCGCCCCGTCCTGCTCACCGGGGACCACCGGGCGGTGGCGGAGGCCGTGGCGACCGAGGTGGGCATCGACGAAGTGATCGCGGAGGTGCTGCCCGAGGAGAAGGCCGAAGTGGTCCGGCGGCTCCGCGCGGAAGGACGGACGGTCGCGATGGTCGGCGACGGGGTGAACGACGCCGCCGCGCTCGCCACGGCCGACCTCGGGCTCGCCATGGGCACGGGGACCGACGCGGCCATCGCGGCGAGCGACCTGACGCTCGTCCGGGGCGACCTCCGGGTCGCGGCCGACGCCATCCGGCTCGCCCGACGGACCCTGGCGACGATCCGGGGCAACCTCGGTTGGGCCTTCGGCTACAACCTCGCCGCACTCCCCCTCGCGGCGGCCGGACTCCTCAACCCGATGATCGCGGGTCTGGCCATGGCCCTTTCGTCCGTGTTCGTCGTGTCCAACAGCCTTCGTCTGCGTCACTTCACGTGAATTCGGTTACGTGTGACGCACAGGACCTTCACAAAGAGATCTAGATCACAGATATTGGGGGGTAACCATCTGGGCTGTTCGCGAGTCTAAGTGGGCGATGCCGAAGAACGTCTTGGGGGACGTTCATGGGATGTCTTGGGGGACGTCCCAGGCAAGCGCGGCCGGGGCACGTGCACGGGGAGCTTTGAGCGGCCCTCCCGTACGTACCCCGGCAGACCGCGCACCAGACGCCCGGCCCGGATCCCGTGGGGGGAATCCGCACCGGGGATATGGGAAGCGCCCCGCTCGCCGACCCGTGGGGGGATCGGTGGCGGGGCGCTTTTCGCCTCTCGCGGGGGCTCCGACTAGCGGGCCTCCACCGGGACGAAGTCGCGGAGGACCTCACCCGTGTAGATCTGGCGCGGACGACCGATGCGGGAGCCCGGCTCCTTGATCATCTCGTGCCACTGGGCGATCCAGCCGGGAAGGCGGCCGAGCGCGAAGAGCACGGTGAACATCTCGGTCGGGAAGCCCATCGCGCGGTAGATGAGACCCGTGTAGAAGTCGACGTTCGGGTAGAGGTTGCGCGAGACGAAGTACTCGTCGGAGAGCGCGTGCTCCTCCAGCTTGAGCGCGATGTCCAGCAGCTCGTCGGACTTGCCGAGGGCCGAGAGGACGTCGTGCGCCGCAGCCTTGATGATCTTGGCGCGGGGGTCGAAGGACTTGTAGACCCGGTGGCCGAAGCCCATCAGGCGGACGCCGTCCTCCTTGTTCTTCACCTTGCGGATGAAGGAGTCGACGTCGCCGCCGTTGGCCTGGATGCCCTCCAGCATCTCCAGGACCGACTGGTTGGCCCCACCGTGCAGCGGACCCCACAGGGCCGAGATGCCGGCGGAGATCGAGGCGAACATGTTCGCCTGCGAGGAGCCCACCAGGCGCACGGTGGAGGTCGAGCAGTTCTGCTCGTGGTCCGCGTGCAGGATCAGCAGCTTGTCCAGCGCGGAGACGACCACCGGGTCGAGCTCGTACTCCTGGGCGGGGACCGAGAAGGTCATGCGCAGGAAGTTCTCGACGTAGCCCAGGTCGTTACGCGGGTAGACGAACGGGTGACCGATCGACTTCTTGTACGCGTGGGCCGCGATCGTCGGCAGCTTGGCGAGGAGCCGGATCGTGGAGAGGTGACGCTGCTCCTCGTCGAACGGGTTGTGGCTGTCCTGGTAGAAGGTGGACAGCGCGGAGACCACCGAGGAGAGCATGGCCATCGGGTGGGCGTCGCGCGGGAAGCCGCGGAAGAAGTTCTTGACGTCCTCGTGCACCAGCGTGTGCTGGGTGATCTCGTTCTTGAAGGTCGCGAGCTCGTCGACCTTGGGAAGCTCACCGTTGATCAGCAGGTACGCCACCTCAAGGAAGGTGGAGCGCTCGGCGAGCTGCTCGATCGGGTAGCCGCGGTAGCGCAGAATGCCCTGCTCACCATCGAGGTAGGTGATGGCGGATTTATAGGCGGCGGTGTTGCCGTATCCGCTGTCCAGGGTGACCAGACCGGTCTGGGCTCGGAGTTTTCCGATGTCGAAGCCCTTGTCGCCGACGGTGCTCTCGACCACCGGGTAGGTGTATTCACCGTCCGCGTACCGCAGTACTACAGAGTTGTCGCTCACGTCATCCCTCACCGACGTAGTGCCTCTTCTTCGAGGTGCCCTGACTGTCTCTACCATCCCCCATTTGGCTCAGGAGAGTGCACTCGGGGTCGACCATTGGGCCAATTGGCGGCACTGAGTGCCTCCAACCTTCTCATCCTGCCCCCTTCGCCCCGGTTCCGGAACCCCTCCGTGATCTTTCACACGAGAGCGCTCCCTGTGAGTCGGTGTGCGAGTGCGGTAAAGCGCCGTCCCGCCGACACGGTGCGGACCGCCTGTGCGATCGCCCGGCGGGAGCCGACCAGGACGACGAGCTTCCGGGCCCGGGTCACGGCCGTGTAGAGCAGGTTCCGCTGCAACATCATCCAGGCGCTCATGGTGACCGGGATGACCACCGCGGGGTACTCGCTGCCCTGTGAGCGGTGGATCGTGACCGCGTAGGCGTGGGCGAGTTCGTCGAGCTCGTCGAAGTCGTAGGGCACTTCCTCGTCCTCGTCGGTCCGCACGGTCAGTCGCTGCTCGACGGCGTCGAGGGCCGTGACGACGCCGACCGTGCCGTTGAAGACCCCGTTGGCCCCCTTCTCGTAGTTGTTCCGGATCTGGGTGACCTTGTCGCCGACCCGGAAGACCCGACCGCCGAACCGCTTCTCCGGCAGGTCGGGACGAGCCGGGGTGATCGCCTGTTGGAGCAGCCCGTTGAGCGAGCCCGCGCCGGCCGGCCCCCGGTGCATGGGGGCGAGCACCTGGACGTCCCGACGGGGATCGAGGCCGAACTTGGCCGGAATGCGCCGGGCCGCGACCTCCACGGCCGTCCGAGCGGCGTCCTCCGTCTCCTCCTCCACGAAGAGGAAGAAGTCCGGGAGCCCCTGGGTCTGCGGCGGAACACCGGAGTTGATCCGGTGCGCATTGGTGACCACACCGGACTGCTGGGCCTGGCGGAAGATCTGGGTCAGTCGGACGGACGGCACGGGACTGCCCGGGGCGAGCAGGTCGCCGAGCACCTCGCCCGCGCCGACCGAGGGGAGCTGGTCGACGTCCCCCACGAGCAGCAGGTGGGCCCCCGGCGCCACCGACTTGACCAGCTTGTTCGCGAGCAGCAGATCGAGCATGGATGCCTCGTCGACCACGATCAGATCGGCGTCGAGGGGCCGGTCCCGGTCATAGGCCGCGTCCCCGCCCGGCTTGAGCTCCAGCAGCCGGTGGACGGTGGAGGCCTCGGCACCGGTGAGCTCGGCGAGCCGCTTGGCGGCCCGCCCGGTGGGGGCGGCCAGCAGGACCTTGGCCTTCTTCGCACGGGCGAGCTCCACGATGGAGCGGACCGTGAAGGACTTGCCGCAGCCGGGGCCGCCGGTGAGCACGGCGACCTTGCGGGTGAGGGCGAGCCGCACGGCCTCCTCCTGCTCGGGCGCGAGCGAGGCCCCCGTACGGTCCGCGAGCCAGGCCAGCGCCTTGTCCCAGGCGACGTCCCGGAAGGCCGGCATCCGGTCGTCCTCGGCCCGCAGGAGCCGCCGGAGCTGCCCGGCGAGGGAGAGCTCGGCCCGGTGGAAGGGGATCAGGTAGACGGCGGTGACGGGCGTCCCCTCGGGCCCGGGGACCGTCTCCCGCACGACCCCCTCGGGGTCCTCGGCGAGCTCGGCGAGGCACTCGATGACCAGGCCCGTGTCCACCTGGAGGAGCTTCACCGCGTCCGTGATCAGCCGTTCCTCGGGCAGGAAGCAGTGCCCCTGGTCACTGGACTGCGACAGCGCGTACTGCAGCCCCGCCTTCACCCGGTCGGGGCTGTCGTGCGGGATGCCGACGGACTGGGCGATCTTGTCGGCGGTGAGGAAGCCGATGCCCCAGACGTCGGCGGCCAGCCGATAGGGCTGATTGCGCACGACGGAGATGGAGGCGTCCCCGTACTTCTTGTAGATCCGCACGGCGATGGAGGTGGAGACCCCGACCCCCTGCAGGAAGACCATGACCTCCTTGATGGCCTTCTGCTCCTCCCAGGCGGCCGTGATGTTCTTCGTCCGCTTCGGCCCGAGCCCCGGAACCTCGATCAGTCGCGCGGGAGCCTCTTCGAGGACGTCGAGGGTGTCGAGCCCGAAGTGCTGCGTGATCCGGTCGGCGAAGACGGGTCCGATGCCCTTGACGAGCCCGGACCCGAGATACCGCCGGATGCCCTGGATGGTGGCGGGCAGGACGGTCGTGTAGTTGTCCACGGTGAACTGCTTGCCGTACTGCGGGTGGGAGCCCCAACGCCCCTCCATCCGCAGCGACTCCCCCGGCTGCGCCCCGAGCAGCGCGCCGACCACCGTGAGGAGGTCCCCGGCGCCGCGGCCGGTGTCGACCCGGGCGACGGTGTACCCGCTCTCCTCGTTGGCATAGGTGATCCTCTCCAGGACCCCTTCGACCACTGTCGGACCGCGCACCTCGTTGGACATGCACCGACGGTAGCGAAGGGCTCGGACAGTACGGACACCACCTGTGGAAAACCGTCAGGATTCCCGGTCCACCGTGGGCACGCCGTCTCCGACCCGCCCTCCCCCACCGGGTGGTCCCGCGTCCGACTGCGGCGGCGATCAGGGGGAGTGCCGCGGGGCCGCCCGTGGCCGCACCGACGTGCCCGTCCGGGACGGCACGTCGCGACCGCACAGGAACCTGCCCCGAGATGGCGTTGATTCGCCAGACGGCGCACCCGATCGTCCCGTCGGTGACGAGCGCCGCACGCGCACGCTGCTGTTTCCCGGGACGTGCACGCGGGTGGCTCCGTCAAGACAGCTGCACTTGCCATCCAATCGTCCGGATTCTCCCTTCAGGGCGTTCCGCGCCGGCGGAACGATGGGCGTGCCTTCGGGGCGGCGGCCGTCACCGAGCCGTCGACGCCATCGACATGAGGGGAAACGACCACATGAAGTGGATCAGGAGTCTGGCCATGACGGGTGCGGCCGCGGCACTGGCCGCCGGCCAACTGCTGGCCGGGAACGCGTCGGCCGCTCCCGCGGACGGCCGGGCGGACGCCCTCCAGCAGAAGGTCGACTCCTTCCTGGCGAGCCATCCCGGGGAACGTCAGATCGCCGCGGGCAAGGCGACCATGCCCGGAGGGTCCGTCACCTTCTCCACCACCGGCACCGCCGACGCCACCGCCCTCAGTTGCGGCTACGGGCACCTGTGCATCCAGGACGGCAACGGCAGCCGCTGGGACTACTACTCCTGCGGTTCCTACGACTTCTACGGGATCGGTGACGGGTACTTCAACAACAACCAGACCGCGGGCACCGTCGCGAAGTTCTACAACCGGGACGGCAGCCTCAGGTGGACCAGCAGGGCCCCGCAGAGCGGAACGGCCTCGTGGACGCCGGTGTGGCACATCCGTCCGTGCTGAGTCGACCCCTCGGGGTCCGGTGTGGCCCGGCACTCCGCCTCCACGTCGGTGGGGGCGGAGTGCGCCGTTCGGGGCAACGGGCCCGGGCCGGGAGGTCTCGCCGTTGCCGGGGCCGCCCCGTCCGCGCCGGGCGAGGACCGAGCGGACCGGGTGCCGCCCGAACCGACCGGGTGTCGGCGGTACCCCTCCCTCCGGGGGGAAGCGCTTCCCCCAGGGGGTGGCGCTAGCCTGCGGACCAACGTCGCCGACGAGGGCCCTGGAGGTACGCACACGATGACCGTCACCTTGGCGGACGTGGCCGCCCGCGCACGGGTCTCCCCCGCCACCGTCTCCCGCGTCCTCAACGGCAACTACCCCGTGGCCGCGTCGACCCGGGAACGGGTGCTGCAGGCCGTGGACGAGTTGGACTACGTCCTCAACGGCCCCGCCAGCTGCCTCGCCGCCGCCACCTCCGACCTGGTCGGCATGCTGGTCGACGACCTCGCCGACCCCTTCTTCGCGATCATGGCCAGTGCGGCGCAGGGCGCCATCGGGGAGGGCGGCTCGGCGCGCGGCGGGGGAGAGAAGCTCGCCGTCGTCTGCAACACCGGCGGCTCCCCCGAGCGCGAGCTGACCCATCTGACCCTGCTCCAGCGACAGCGGGCCGCCGCCGTGATCCTCATGGGCGGGTCCCCGGAGGACCCGGAGCACCTCGCGGCGACGGCCGCGAAGCTGGCCAGACTGACGGGGGCGGGGACCCGGGTCGTCCTGTGCGGGCGCCCGCCGGTCGCCGGCGACGCCCACGCCGCGGCCCTCGTCTTCGACGACCGCGCCGGTGCACGGCTCCTCACCGAGCACCTGCTCGGGCTCGGCCACCGGCGCATCGGTTACGCGGCGGGGCCGGCCGACCGGAGCACGACCCGGCACCGCCTGGAGGGACACCGGGAAGCGCTCGCGGCGGCCGGCGTCGCCGAGGGGCCGACGGTGCACGGCCCCCACGACCGTCGCTCCGGCCGCGCGGCGACGGCCGAACTCCTCGCCCGGGACCCCCGCCTCACGGCGGTCGTCGCCGCCGACGACACGGTGGCGCTCGGCGTCTGCGCGGCCCTGCGGGAACGGGGCCTGTCGATTCCCGACGACGTGTCGGTCGCGGGCTTCGACGACCTGCCGTCCTCGGTGGACGCGGTCCCGGCCCTCACCACGGTCCGCCTCCCCCTCCACGAGGTCGGCGTGCGCGCGGGCCGCCTGGCGGTGGGCGCGGAGGAGCAGGCGGCGGGGCCGGAAACGGTCCCGGGGGAACTGGTGGTGCGGGGGTCGACGGGGCCGCCGCGGGGGTGAGCGACCGGTCGTCGGTCCGGAGGCCCGCCGTCCCCGGGGAGCCGGTCGGGGCGGGCCGCCGGAGGAAACGGAGTCGGTGGCCGGATCGAGGGGCCGGGGGCGGCGAACGGCGGCGGCGCCGTTGGCGGTTCAGCGCTCCGGCGTGAGCCCCGTCGCCGCGAGGACCGCATCGACCGTCTCCTCGACCGTCTGGTCCGCGCTGTCGATCCAGACGCCCTCCGCGGAGAGTTCGGCGCGCATGGCCCCGTCCAGGAAGGCCCAGTTCGTCGTCAGCTTCTTGTCGCGGGCGTTGTTGCGTTCCCACGCCGTGTCGGGTCCCGGGGCCAGGACCACCACGTGGAGCGGGACCGCCTTCACCTGGGCACGGTAGAAGTCGAGGTGGGAGCGGCGCACGACCACGTCGTCGAGGACCGGCAGGAAGCCCGCCGCGGCGAAGCTGTCCGCGAGCAGGCAACCGCCCCTGGCCCGCAGCAGGATCTGGCGGTCCGCCTCCGGGTCGCCCTCGGGGGTCGGCCGGCGTCCGCCCCGGACGATCAGTTCCTGGAGGCGGTCGACCTCGATGTGCGCGGCGCGGGCGAAGCGGGCCGCGAGGGCCGCCGCGACGGTGGACTTGCCGCTGCCGGGGATCCCCACCAGCAGGAGGGCGCCGGGGGCGGGCCCGGTGCCGTCGACGACGACGTCCTCGAAACCCATGCGGCGGCGTTCCTCCTGCTGCGTGCGGTCACACGGGGCTGTCCGTGGGGCCGGTGCGGACGGCTCATGGTGTCGCTCCCCCGTCCGGCGTCGACAGCGGCACCCTACTCTCCGGCTCCGCAACGGTCCTCCGCCGGATCGTCGCCAGTGCCACTCCCCCGACGAGCAGGGCCGCCGCGCACCAGCGGAGCGGGGTCACCGGTTCCCCCAGGACCAGCGCCGCCGAGGACATGCCGAAGACGGGGACGAGGAGGGAGAAGGGGGCGACGGAGGAGGCAGGGTAGCGGCGGAGCAGGAAGCCCCAGGCGCCGAAGCCGAAGACGGTCGTGATCCAGGCGACGTACACGAGGGTCCCGACGCCCGCCCAGTCGAGGCCGCGCAGCGCTTCGAGGTCGCGCTCGGGGCCCTCCAGCAGGAGGGAGAGGAGGAGCAGCGGCAGGACGGGCACGGTGCTCACCCAGACCATGAAGTTGAGCGCGTCGGGCGGTGCGGCCTTGCGGGTCAGGACGTTGGAGACGCCCCAGCAGGCCGCGGCGGCGATCACCAGGAGGAAGCCGGCCGTCGAGCCGGTCGCACCGTCCTCGACGGCGGCGACGCCGATACCGGCGAGGGCGACCGCCATGCCGAGGAGTTGGATGCGCGCCGGGCGCTCGCCGAGGGCGGCAAAGGCGAACAGGGCGGTGAAGACGGCCTGGACCTGGAGGACGAGGGAGGAGAGTCCGGCCGGGGCCCCGAGGTCCATGCCGGTGAAGAGCAGTCCGAACTTGGCCACGCCGAGGACGAGTCCGACGCCCAGGATCCCCTTCCAGGGGACCTTGGGAGGGCCCACCAGGAACACCGCGGGCAGGGCGGCGGCGAGGAAGCGGAGGGCGGAGAAGAGCAGCGGCGGGAAGTGTGCGAGCCCGATCTCGATGACGACGAAGTTGACCCCCCAGACGGCGGCCACCAGGGTGGCGAGGGCGAGGTGGGCAGGGGTGGGACGGCCCGGGCCGGGACCGGCCGGGGCCACAGGGGCGGAGCGCATGTCGTCGAGCATGGTCGTCGCCCACCGTGTAGCACCAGCACGGGTTCCTTCATGGTGGGATGAAGCGTTCCTACATCGAGGAGAGGCCCGTGTTGGATTTCGGTCGCCTTCGGGCCCTGCACGCCGTCGCCGTCCACGGCAGCGTCGGCGCCGCCGCCACGGCCCTCGGGTACACGCCCTCCGCGGTCTCCCAACAGATCGCGAAGCTGGAGCGGGAGACCCGGACGCCACTGCTGGAACGCCGTGGGCGCGGCGTCCGGCTCACCGACGAGGCCCGCCACCTCGCCTCCACCGCAAGCCGACTGCTGGCGCTGGTCGAGGAGGCGGAAGTACGGCTCGAAGAGGGGCGCGGCCGGCCCGCCGGGCGGCTGACGATCGCCTGTTTCGCGAGCGCGGCGCGCGGTCTGATGCCCCGGGCGCTGGCGGAGCTGGCCCGGCTCCATCCCGACCTGGACGCCCGGCTCTCGGAGGTGGATCCGCACCTGTCGGTCGACCTGGTGGCGCGGGGGGTGGTCGACCTGGCGGTGGCGCACGACTGGGACATCGCGCCGCTGCCGACGCCGCCGGGGGTGGAGCAGGCGGTCATCGGGGACGACCTGTGCGACGTCCTGGTGCACCGGGACCGTGCGGTGGCGGCGCGGGAGTCGGTGCGCCGGGAGGAGTTGGCGGCCGAGCGGTGGATCTCCCAGCCGCCGGGAACGGTCTGCCACGACTGGCTCGTGCGGACCATGCGGGCGACGGGGTACGAGCCGCTGATCGTGCACCGGGCGGAGGAGAACCACACGCAGGTCGCCCTGGTGGCGGCGGGTCTGGGCATCGCGCTGGTGCCGCGCCTGGGGCGCGGGGCGCTGCCGCCGGAGGTGGTGCCGGTGCGGCTCGATCCGGCGCCGACGCGCAGGCTGCACGCCGTGTGGCGGACGGGTGCGGCGCGCCGCCCGGCGATCCGGGAGACGGTCCGTATGCTCCAGGAGCTCTGGCCCTCGATCGCTTCGGACGGGTGAGCCGCACGGCGGGGCGGACGGCGGTCCGTCGAAGGCCCGCGGGGAAGCATCCGGGATCCGCCGGAGACCGACCGGACGGCGCGCGCGGGCGATTGCTGCCCGGACCCTTGACCTGACAGTTACTTTCAGGCTATCCGTGACGCCTTGGAAGTTTCCTTCAATCTTGCACGGCAGGAAGGAGCACCAGTGCAGCACCGCACCCCCGCCCCCTCCCGACGCACCCTCCTCACCGTGACGGCCGCCGCCGCGGCGGCGGCCGTCACCGGCTTCGCCGCGCCCTTCGCCCACGCGGAGGGGGGCGACCAGGCGCTCCGACGGCTCATCGACCGCATGTCGTTGGAGGAGAAGGTCGGCCAGCTGTTCGTGATGCGGGTCTACGGCCACTCCGCCACCGCCCCCGACCGGGCGGACGTCGACGCCAACCTCGCGGAGATCGGCGTGCGCACCGCGGCGGAGCTGGTCGAGCGCTACCACGTCGGCGGCATCATCTACTTCTCCTGGGCCCACAACACCCGCTCGCCCCAGCAGATCGCCGAGCTCTCCAACGGCATCCAACGGGCCGCGCTGGCACGGCCCGTCCCGGTGCCGGTGCTCATCTCCACCGACCAGGAGCACGGCATCGTCTGCCGGGTCGGCGAGCCCGCCACCCTGCTGCCCGGGGCGATGGCCCTCGGCGCCGGGGGATCGCGCGCGGACGCCCGCACGGCCGCTCGGATCGCGGGCGCCGAACTCGCCGCCGTCGGCATCCGGCAGAACTACGCACCGGTCGCGGACGTGAACGTCAACCCGGCCAACCCGGTCATCGGCGTCCGCTCCTTCGGCTCCGATCCGCACGCGGTCGCCGGTCTGGTCGCCGCCCAGGTGCAGGGGTACCAGCGGGCCGGGGTCGCCGCCACCGCCAAGCACTTCCCGGGGCACGGCGACACCGCGGTCGACAGCCACCACGGCCTGCCGACGATCACCCACACCCGGGAGCAGTGGGCCGAGCTCGACGCCCCGCCGTTCCGTGCGGCGATCGAGGTCGCAATCGACTCGATCATGACCGCACACATCGTGGTCCCGGCACTCGATCCCAGCGGGGACCCGGCGACGCTCTCCCGACCGATCCTCACCGGCATCCTGCGCGAACGGCTCGGCTACGACGGGGTGGTGGTCACCGACTCCCTCGCCATGGAGGGGGTGCGCACCAAGTACGGCGACGAGCGGGTCCCGGTGCTGGCCCTGCTCGCCGGGGCCGACCAGCTGCTCAACCCGCCGAAGCTGGACGTGGCCTGGAACGCGGTCCTGGCGGCCGTCAGGGGCGGCGAACTGACGGAGTCCCGGCTCGACGCGTCGGTCCTGCGGATCCTGCGGCTCAAGGCGAAGCTGGGGCTCTTCCGGCAGCCGTACGTGACCCGGGCGGGCGTCGACCGGGTCGTCGGCACCGCCGCACACCTCGACCGGGCGGACCGGATCGCCGAGGCCACGACGACGCTCCTGCTCAACGAGGACGGCTTCCTGCCGCTGGACCCGGCCTCGCACGGCTCGGTCCTCGTCGTCGGCGCGGATCCGGCCTCGCCGTCCGGGACGACGGGCCCGCCGACCACGACGCTCGCGACCGCCCTGACGGAACTGGGCTTCGCCGCGACCGCGCTCTCCACCGGGATCAGCCCGACCGCCGCGAAGATCGAGGAGGCGGTGGCGGCGGCCACCGGCAGGGACGCGGTCGTGGTGGGCACGTACAACCTGTCGGCGACCAGCCCGCAGCGCACGCTGGTGGCGCGCCTCGTCGCCACCGGGGTGCCCGTGGTGACGATCGCGATCCGCAACCCCTACGACGTCGCCTGGATCGACGGCCAGCGGGCGACCCTCGCCGCCTATTCCTGGACCGACGTCGAACTCCGCTCCTCCGCACGGGTCCTGGCCGGTCGGGTCCGCCCCCGCGGGCGCCTCCCGGTCCCGGTGCAGAGCGCGGAGGACCCGACGCGGGTCCTGTACCCACTGGGGCACGGGCTGTCGTACGACTGATCCGGCGGCACGGCGGCGGGGCGCTCCGGTCCGTGACCACCGGGACGCCCCGTCCCCCGTCGCTCCGGGGGCGTTACGGCCGCAGGCCGTGCTTCCGGGTCGCGTCCTCGTCGACCGCCGCGTCGAGACCGCCGTCGAAGCGGGCGAGCGGCTGCGCCGCGCGGACGGCCGGGGCGGGAACCCCGGCCCAGGCCAGGATGCGGGCGGTGGCGTGCTCGCGCTCGGACTCGGCGAGTGCGGCGACGTTCGCACCGTGGTTGGCGCCCTGCGCCACGTACACGTAGCTGTCGCGCGCGCCCTTGCCGAGGCGGAACTTCTCGGAGACCCAGGGGTCGTTGCCGCCGTAGACGAAGAGCATCTGGTGCGCGTTCCTGCGGATCCAGCCGTCGACGTCGCGCATGGCCTGCGGCGAGAACTTCATCGGGATCCCGCGCGGCACGAAGCTGCTGGCCGGTTGGTAGCCGTAGCGGCTCAGACCGTTCAGGTGCGGCTGCTTGATGGTGGGCGCGCCGAGTTCGGTCGCCGCCTGGTAGTAGTACGGCATGTAGTAGTCCAGGCCCTGGTCGGTGTAGGTGGACCAGCCGGAGTAGGCGTCGATCGTCTCGTAGACGGTGTCGTCGCTCGCGGTCGCCGCCTCCGGGATCCGGTCGCAGAAGGCCTCGCCGTAGTACTGCCAGAAGCCCCAGACGAAGTCGAGGACGACCGCTTCGTAGGCCTTGTCGAGGGAGCCCAGCGTGTTGAAGGTGGCGCCCTCGGACCCCGCCCAGGCCCGGTACTTCTCCTCCAGCGGCTCGCGGCGGACGAGGGCCTCGCGCTGCACGTCGTTCAGGCGGTCGCGGCAGTCCTTCGTCCCGACGGTCTCGAAGAACCGATCGTAGGCCGAGTCCTCCTTGTCGACCACGTCGTTGGGGGCCACGTAGGCGACGACGCCGTCCATGTCCCCGGGGTAGAAGCGCTCGTAGTACGTGGCGGTCATGCCGCCCTTGGAGGCTCCGGTGGAGAGCCAGTTCTGGCCGTAGATCCGCTTCAGCGCCGTGTAGATGCGGTGCTGGTCGCTGGCCGCCTGCCAGATGTTCAGCTTCGACCAGTCGGCCGGCTGCGGGCGGGACGGCGTGAAGAAGCGGTGCTCCATGGAGATCTGGTTGCCGTCGACGATGCGGGTCGGCTCGCTCCGGCTCGGGTTGGTGTTGAGCCCGTAACCGCTGGTCCGGAAGACGGTGGGGCGGTCGGTGCCCTTGTGCAGGACCGAGATCCGCTGCTTGAACGTGCCCGCCCACGGGCGGTGGTGGTCGACCGGCTGCTGGTACTCCAGGACGAAGAAGCGGTAGCCGGCGTACGGCTTCTCCTCGATCAGGCTCAACCCGGGGATCGCCAGGAGGCGGTCCTTGATGTCCGTGCCCTGCAGGTCGGTGACGGACGTGCTGCGGGTCTCCGCGTCCGCGGCGGTGGCCACGCCGGTCGACCCCACGGTGCCCATGAGCAATGAAAGCGACAGCGCCCACCTCAGCGACTTGCTCATTCGCCCTCCCCTTGGTTCACAACGGTGTCGCGAACCTAGCGGGGTCAACGTGCGTACCGCCAGACCCAGTTGACCCTTACGCTTGGACTTTCCTGTGCATCAGCACAGGATCCAGCCAGTGGTCGTTCCGCGGCCCGCCACCGAACCGGACGCCCGGACGCAGCGGTTGAGGGCGTGGACGGTGACGGGCACCGTCTGCCGGTCGAACCGGCCCGACCGGACGACGGCCCGACCGCCGCGCGGCTGGAGCGAGACGGCCATCGGACGGCGGGGCCCCGGGCGTTTGGCGACGGTGACGGCGCAGACGTACTGGCGGGTGCGGTAGAGGCGCAGCTCCCCGGTGGGGAAGGCGATCGTCCGGGTGGGGCGGCCCTGGCAGACGGAGGCGGCGTCGGCGGTCCCGCTGCCGGGCCCGGGGAGGAGCAGCAGCGAAAGGGCCGCGAAGAACGGCACGAGCACGCGGGCGAGGACGCGGGTGGACGGGACGGCACGGGCAGGGGTGCGGGCGGGCGTCGGACGACGGCCGCGCCTTTGGGACCGTTCCATGGGCATGCGTTCCCCTCCCGGGCGAGTCGTCGTACGGCCGTACGACGCACGGTGTCCCGGAATGGTTGCCTCCCCCGCCCCGGCCCGTCCGCGGTGTCCCGTTCCACACCCCGCGGACGGCGCCCCGGAATCCGCCCGGCCGCCCTTGGCGTCCGGGCGGCCCCTCACACCCGCTCGGGCTCCGCCGCCCCGACGAAGGCGCTCCACAGCGCCGCGTACCGGCCGCCGAGGGCGAGGAGTTCCTCGTGGGTGCCGTCCTCCGCGACCCGGCCGTGGTCCATGAGGACCACGCGGTCGGCGCGGGCCGCCGTCGACAACCGGTGGGCGACGATCAGGGTGGTGCGCGGACCGGCGTCCGACGGGAGGTCCGTGCGGCGGCCCGCGAGGCGGTCGGTGGCCTGGTTGACCCGCGCCTCGGTCGCCAGGTCCAGGGCCGCCGTGGCTTCGTCCAGGAGCAGGACGTCCGGGTCGACGAGCTCGGCCCGGGCCAGGGCGATCAGCTGGCGCTGCCCGGCCGAGAGGTTCCGGCCGCGCTCGGCGACCTCGTGGAGGTAGCCGCCGTCGAGCGTGGCGATCATGTCGTGCGCGCCGACCGCGCGGGCCGCCGCCTCGACCTCGGCATCGGTCGCCCCGGGGCGACCGTAGGCGATGGCGTCGCGGATCGTCCCGGCGAAGAGGTACGCCTCCTGGGGGACCACGCCGAGCCGGCGGCGGTACGCGGTGAGGTCGAGGTCCCGCAGGTCGGTGCCGTCGACGGTGACCCGACCGGCCGTCGGGTCGTAGAACCGGGCGACCAGCTTGACCAGGGTGGACTTGCCGGCGCCGGTCTCGCCGACGAAGGCCACCGTCTGCCCGGCGGGGACGTGCAGGTCGATTCCGGTCAGCGCGGCCTCCGCCCCGTCGGCGCCCTCGCCGCCGTACGCGAAGGACACGCCCTCGAAGGCGATCTCGCCGCGCAGTGCGGGCACCTCCCTGGGTGCCTCGGCGGCGGCCGTGGACGTCGGCTCGCGCAGGAGCTCCTGCATCCGCTTCAGCGAGACGGCGGCCTGCTGGTAGCCGTCGAAGACCTGCGAGAGCTGCTGCACGGGGGCGAAGAAGAGGTCGATGTAGAGGAGGTAGGCGACGAGGGCACCGGTGGTGAGGGTGCCCGCCTCGATCCGGTTCGCGCCGACGATCAGGACGGCGGCGGCAGCGGCCGAGGACAGCAGGGTCACGAACGGGAAGTAGATCGAGATCAGCCACTGGCCCCGGACGCGCGCCTCCCGGTAGGAGTTGCTGCGCTCCGCGAACCGGGCCGCGCCCGAACGCTCGCGACGGAAGGCCTGCACGATCCGGAGGCCGGAGACCGACTCCTGGAGGTCGGCGTTGACGACGCTGATCCGCTCGCGCGCCAGCTCGTACGCCTTCACGCTCGACCGGCGGAAGTAGTACGTGGCGACGGCGAGGACGGGCAGGGTCGCGAAGACGACCAGGGCGAGCTGGAGGTCGAGCACCAGCAGCGCGACCATGATCCCGAAGAAGGTCACCACCGAGACGAAGGCGGTGACCAGGCCCGTCTGCAGGAAGGTCGACAGGGCGTCGACGTCCGTGGTCATCCGGGTCATGATCCGGCCGGTGAGCTCGCGTTCGTAGTAGTCCAGGCCGAGCCGCTGGAGCTGCGCGAAGATCTTCAGGCGGAGCGCGTAGAGGACCCGCTCGCCGGTGCGGCCGGTCATCCGGGTCTCGGCGGTCTGCGCGACCCACTGCACGAGGACGGTGACCAGGGCCAGCGCGGAGGCCGCCCAGACGGCGCCGATCGCGAGCCGGTTCACGCCCTCGTCGATGCCGTGCCGGATCAGGACCGGCAGCAACAGGCCCGCACCGGCGTCGAGGGCGACCAGCCCGAGGCTGATGAGCAGGGGGAGGCCGAAGCCGCGCAGCAGCCGGCGCAGGCCGTAGGAGTCCTCGGGGGACACGGCCCGGGCCTCGTCGACGTCCGGGGCGTCGACGGCCGGCGGCAGGGCCGCGACGGCGGCGAGCAGTTCGGGGGTGGCTCCCCCGTGGCCTTCGGCGCGGGAAGCGCCCCCGGGCACGGACGTGCCGCGGTCGGCGGGGTCCTCCCGCACCCACAGGGCGGGGGTGATGCCCCGCTCGGCGTCGAACTCGGCGTCCCACTCGGCCCGCAGCGTGCGGTCCTCGGGAACCTCCGTCGGGGTGACGTGGCCGGGCGAGACGGCGCCGAGCTCCTCGGGGTCGGTGAGCAGGCGGCGGAAGAGCGCGGAGCGCTCCTCCAGCTCGGCGTGGGTGCCGATGTCGGACAGTCGGCCGTCGTCGAGGACCGCGATGCGGTCGGCGAGGCCGAGGGTGGAGCGGCGGTGCGCGATGAGCAGGGTGGTGCGGCCCGCCATGACCGACTTCAGGGCCTCGTGGATCTCGTGCTCGACCTTGGCGTCGACGGCGGAGGTGGCGTCGTCGAGGACCAGGATCCGGGGGTCGATGAGGATCGCGCGGGCGAGCGCGACGCGCTGGCGCTGGCCGCCGGAGAGGGTGAGTCCGTGCTCGCCGACGGTGGTGTCGTACCCCTGGGGGAGCTCGGCGATGAAGCGGTCCGCCCGGGCGGCGCGGGCGGCGGCCTCGATCTGCTCCCGGGTGGCGTCCGGGACGCCGTACGCGATGTTCGCGGCGATCGTGTCGGAGAAGAGGAAGGAGTCTTCGGGAACGAGGCCGACGGCGGCGCGCAGCGAGTCCTGGGTGAGTTCGCGGACGTCCAGGCCGCCCACCAGGACGGCACCGTGGGTGACGTCGTAGAAGCGCGGGAGGAGCAGCGAGACGGTCGACTTGCCGGAGCCGGAGGCTCCCACGACGGCGACGGTCTCGCCGGGTCGGATCTCCAGGGAGAAGCCGTCGAGGACGGGGCGCTTCGTGCCGGCGGCGTCCTCGTACGCGAAGGAGACGTCGTCGAACTCGACGGCGGCGGGGACCCCGGCGGGCAGCTCCTTGGTGCCGTCCCGGATGACCGGTTCGGTGTCGATGAGTTCGAGGACCCGCTCGACGCCGGCGCGGGCCTGCTGGCCGACGGTGAGGACCATGGCGAGCATCCGGACCGGGCCGACGAGGGAGGCCAGGTACGAGGAGAAGGCGACGAAGGTGCCGAGGGTGATCTGGCCCCGGTAGGCCAACCAGCCGCCGAGGGCGAGGACCGCGACCTGGCCGAGGGCGGGCACGGCCTGGAGGGCGGGGGTGTACTTGGCGTTCAGCCGGATCATCCGCAGCCGACCCGCGAACAGCTTCCGCCCGGCCTCGCGGATCTTGCCGGTCTCCTGCTCCTCCTGGCCGAAGCCCTTGACGACCCGGACGCCGGACACGGCCCCGTCGACCACTCCGGCGACGGCGGCGGCCTGCTGCTGCGCGTGCCAGGTGGCCGGGTGGAGGCGGGTGCGGCTGCGCTTGGCGATGAACCAGAGGGCGGGGGCGACGGCGAGCGCGACGAGGGTGAGCGGGACCGACAGCCAGGCCATGACGGTCAGCGAGATCAGGAAGAGCAGGATGTTCCCGATGGTCATCGGGAGCATGAACAGCAGGCCCTGGATCAGCTGGAGGTCGCTGGTGGCCCGCCCGACGACCTGCCCGGTGGACAGCTCGTCCTGCCGTCGCCCGTCGAGGCGGGTGATGGTGTCGTACATGTCCGTGCGCAGGTCGTGCTGCACGTCGAGGGCGAGCCGGCCGCCGTAGTAGCGGCGGACGTAGGTGAAGGCGTAGACGAGGGCGGCGGCGCCTATGAGGAGGCCGGTCCACACCCCGAGGTCCCGGGTCTTCGTCCCGATGACGTCGTCGATGATCACCTTGGTGACGAGGGGAACCAGGGCGAGCACGGCCATGCCGGCGAGCGAGGACCCGAGCGCGAGCAGTGTGTTCGCCTTGTAGCGCCAGGCGTAGCCGGCGAGTCTGCGCGCCCATCCCTGCTGTTCCTGCCCGACCGCCGCCACCAGTGGCCTCCCGTTCGTCCTGTTCTACCGGAAGGCCCAACACGGCGGAGGCTCGTTTTCATCCCTCGCGGCGTCCGGCGTGGCGGACACCGGTCACCCGCGCACGCGAAGCGCCCTTCCGGGGTAGGAACCCCGGGTCGGATGGCCGCAGTGGAAGGAAAGGAGAGGTCCGTGGGACGGGTCGAGGACGGGAGGCCGTACCGGTGGGGGCGGCTCTACGCGGCGTTGCGTGCGGGGCAGGGGTTCGCCGCGGTCGGCCGGGTGGTGCCGGTGACGGCCGGGGAGCTCAAGAGGGCGACGGGCAGCCCCCGGGCGGTCTTCGAGGGCTTCCTGCGGACCGCGGGCCTCGACGTGCTGGCCGCCCGGCAGCGGGGCGGGGCCGTCGCCGAGGCGGCGGCGGTGGCCTTCGCCGACGTGGCACGGCTGATATCACCCGAGCCCATGGCCCGCACCAACCTGACCCTGGCGGAGGCGGAGCACTTCCGCCAGGGGTACGAGGCGCAGCTCGCCGCGTACCGGAAGGCCTGGGAGGGGCTCGTCGGCTGAGGGCGGCGGGCCCCCCCCCCCCCGGGCCCGGGCGGGCCCCTCCCCCGGGGGACAGGGGGGTGGGGTGGAAAAAACAAAAGAGGGCCGGGGGGCCCCCCCCCCCCCCGGGGGGGGGGG
>NZ_JBHYMK010000065.1:11357-39639 GCF_042743065.1 Streptomyces sp. NPDC058872 | reverse complement strand
CCCCGAAGCCGGGACCTGCCGTCGTGCGGGACCTGCGCCCGCCACGGGACTACGCGGCCGTCGCCAGCCGCTCGCGCGCCACGAACTGCACCCTCGGGTGACCGTGGTGCCAGCCCATCGCGACCTTGAGGCCGCCGACCCGGGCCAGGACCAGTCCCACCACGACCGCCGCGGCGATCGAGATCGCGCCGCCGGCGACGAAGCCGGTGCGGGCGCCGTAGGTGTCGGTGACCCAGCCGAGGAGCGGGGCGCCGATCGGGGTGCCGCCGGTGAAGACCATCATGTACAGGCTCATCACCCGGCCCCGCATGGTCGGGTCGGTGGCCATCTGGACGGCCGAGTTGGCGGTGACGTTGACCGTGAGGCCGACCATGCCGATCGGCACGAGCAGCAGCGCGAACAACCAGAACGCCGGTGACAGCGCGGCGGCGATCTCCAGGACTCCGAAGACGGCCGCGGCGATCACCAGCATCCGCAGGCGGGTGGAACCGCGCCGGGCCGCGGCGAGGGCGCCCACCAGGGAACCGACGGCCATCAGCGTGTTGAGGAAGCCGTACGCACCGGCTCCGACGTGGAAGACGTCGCCGGAGAAGGCGGTGAGCCAGATCGGGAAGTTGAACCCGAAGGTGCCGATGAAGCCGACCAGGACGATCGGCCAGAGCAGGTCCGGCCGCCCGGCGACGTACCGCAGTCCCTCCCGCAGCTGGCCCTTGCCGCGCGGGGCGCGCTCCACCTTGTGGAGCTCGCTCGTGCGCATCAGCAGGAGGCCGAGGAGCGGGGCGAGGAAGGACAGGCCGTTGAGGAGGAAGGCCCAGCCGCTGCCGACCCCGGCGATGAGGACGCCGGCCACGGCGGGGCCGACGAGCCGCGCGGACTGGAAGTTCGCCGAGTTCAGGGAGACGGCGTTGCGGAGCTGCTCGGGGCCGACCATCTCGGAGACGAAGGACTGCCGCGCCGGGTTGTCGACCACCGTCACCACGCCGAGGAGGAAGGCGATCAGGTAGACGTGCCAGACCTGGACGGAGCCGGACAGGGTGAGTGCGGCGAGCGCGAGCCCGCACAGTCCGAGGGCGGCCTGGCTGACGAGGAGCAGGCGCCGCTTCGGGTAGCGGTCGGCGATGACGCCGCCGTACAGCCCGAAGAGCAGCATCGGCAGGAACTGCAGGGCGGTGGTGATGCCGACGGCGGCGGCCGAGCCGGTGAGGCTCAGGACCAGCCAGTCCTGGGTGATCCGGGCCATCCACGTACCGGTGTTGGAGACGATCGCTCCGGTGAAGAACAGCCGGTAGTTCCGGATCCCGAGCGAGGAGAAGGTCCCCCCGCCCCGGCGGGTTCGGTGTGCGGGTGTGCGGACGGGTGCGGAGTCTGCTCCGGGTCCCGTGCTCAAAGTGCGTCGCCTCCTTGGCGCCTCGGTTACAGGTGGGCGAGCTTCTCCAGGACCGGGGCGGCGGCGCGCAGCTTGGCCCATTCGTCCTCGTCCAGGCCCTCGACGAGGGTGGCCAGCCAGGCGTTCCGTTTGCGGCGGGACTCTTCGAGCATGGCTTCGGCCTGCTCGGTCTGACTGACGACCTTCTGCCGGCGGTCGTCGGGGTGCGGCTCCAGCCGGACCAGTCCCTTGGCTTCGAGCAGTGCGACGATGCGGGTCATCGACGGCGGCTGGACGTGCTCCTTGCGCGCCAGCTCACCGGGGGTGGCGGAGCCGCAGAGCGACAGGGTGCCGAGCACCGACATCTCGGTGGGACTCAGCGATTCGTCGACGCGCTGGTGTTTGAGGCGTCGGCCCAGTCTCATGACGGAGGAGCGGAGCGCGTTCACGGCGGCGGCGTCGGCGGTGCCGTGGGACAGGTCTGGCATGGTCGTTAGCCTAACTCATTACTCTGTCTAAATACCAACCGGAATGCTCGGGCGTCACGTGCGTCACACCCATGGCCGCACGGAACCCGGCCGGAAGGGCGGCAGCGCGCCGGCCGGCAGATCACGCTTCGGTATCCATGCATCACCCAAATGAGTGAGTGGGATCCGGAAAGTGACGCAAAGGTGCCCCGGCAGCCCCGACCCTGAACGGCATGGGATCGACAGTGCTCAGCCTGCGCATCGACGGTGAGCTGCTCGACCGGCTCAGGAGTCACGCCGCCAAAAGGGGAATGAGCGTCCAGGACTACGTGGCCCGGACGCTCATTCGCGAGGATTTCGACCAGCGGTTCAAAACCGCGGTCGACGAGACGGAGAAGTTCTACGGTTCAGCCGCGACCGCGGCCGCCGACGGCGATCACGCCGGTGATCACGTGAGGCCGAGCGCCGGCATCGCGTAGTAGAAGACGAAGACCGCCGACACCACGTACATGGCAACCGGGACCTCGCGGCCCCGGCCGGCCGCGAGACGCAACACGCTGAACGCGATGAAGCCGATGCCGATGCCGTTCGTGATCGAGTACGTGAACGGCATCATCACCATGGCCAGGAACGCCGGAACCGCGATGGTGTAGTCGCTCCAGTCGATGTCCTTGACCGAACCGGCCAGGATCAGGAAGCCGACCGCGAGCAGCGCGGGCGTCGCCGCCTGCGACGGGACCATGGTGGCGAGCGGCGTGAGGAACAGCGCCACCGAGAACAGACCGCCGGTCACGACCGAGGCGAGACCCGTACGGGCGCCCTCGCCGACACCCGCCGTGGACTCCACGAAGCAGGTGGTCGCCGAGGAAGAGCTCGCACCACCGGAGGCGACGGCCAGGCCGTCGACCAGGAGGACCTTGTTGATGCCGGGGAAGTTCCCGTCCTCGTCCATCAGCTTGGCCTCGTCGCCGACGCCCAGGATCGTGCCCATCGCGTCGAAGAAGCAGGACAGCAGCACGGTGAAGACGAAGAGGCAGCCGGTCAGGAGGCCGACCTTCCCGAAGCCGCCGAAGAGGCTGAACTCGCCGAGCAGGCCGACGTCCGGCGTGGCGATCGGGTTGCCGGGCCACTCCGGGGTGGTGAGGCCCCAGGAGGGGACGGTCGCGACCGCGTTGACCAGCATGGCGAGGGCCGTCATCGCCACGATGGAGATGAGGATCGCGCCCGGCACCTTGCGGATGATCAGGGCGAGGGTGAGGAGCGTGCCCAGGACGAAGACGAGGACCGGCCAGCCGGTGAGGTGCCCGTCGCCGCCGAGCTGGATCGGGACGGTGGTGTGCGCGGCGTCGGGGATGCGGGAGACGAAGCCCGAGTCGACGAGGCCGATCAGCATGATGAAGAGGCCGATGCCGATCGCGATGCCCTTGCGCAGGCCCAGCGGGACGGCGTTCATGACCCGCTCGCGCAGACCGGTCGCGACGAGCAGCATCACGACGATGCCGGCGAGGACGACCATGCCCATCGCATCCGGCCAGGACATCTTGGGCGCGAGCTGGAGCGCGACGACCGTGTTGACGCCGAGACCGGCGGCGAGGGCGATCGGCACGTTGCCGATGACGCCCATGAGCAGGGTCGAGAAGGCTGCGCTCACCACCGTGGCGGTGACCAGCTGACCGCCGTCGAGCTGGTGCCCGTACATGTCCTTGGCGCTGCCGAGGATGATCGGGTTCAGCACGATGATGTAGGCCATCGCGAAGAAGGTGGCGAAACCGCCCCGGACCTCCCGGGCGACGGTCGAACCGCGCTCGGAGATCCTGAAGAAGCGGTCGAGGGCGGAGACGGGGGTTCCAGGGGTCTCCGGCGGCATGGCCTTGGCGGTGGCCGTGGTGCTCATGGGGGTTCCTCTTCGGAGGTTCAGAGAAGTCCTTCTTGGCGGTTCATACGAAGGGAACCCGCCAGAGGCAAACCGTTTCAGTATGAACACATGAACGAGTGAGCGTCTATCTCCGCGCGTAGACCGTGCAGGGGGACGCAAGGCTGCGACCTAAACTGATCCCCATGGCGAAGTGGACACCGAAGCACGAGGCACCCGAGCCCCTCGAAGGGCCCGTCGTCGCCACCATCACCGGCGGCACGATCCTCTGGTTCGCCCTCTTCCTCGTCCAGGTCCCCTTCTACGGCTGGTTCGACGACCGGGACCTCGCCTGGTGGGTGTGGACCTGTCTGGCCGGTGCGGGGCTCGGCCTGATCGGCATCTGGTACGTGCGGAAGCGGGACGCGGCGATCAAGAGGCATGCGGCGGCAGGTGCGGCGGGGGACCCCGGGACCCGCCCCGACGCCTAGCACCAGAGAACGATTCCGCTCATCCCCCGGTCTGATCCTGCGTCCCTTCGGCAGGTGAACGGTCGATTCCGGTCGTAACGTCGAAACCATGACTCAGCGGGCGAAGATCGACACGGACGGCAGCGGGACGGCGACCACCGGGCCGCCCGTCGTGCACCGCCCCGCCGGCCTGACCTCGGCCGAGGTCGCCGAGCGCGTCGCGCGCGGCGAGGTCAACGACGTCCCGCTGCGCAGCTCCCGCTCCACCGCCGACATCGTCCGGGGCAACGTCTTCACCCGCTTCAACGCGATCATCGGCGTGCTGTGGGTGATCATGCTCATCGTCGCGCCGATCCAGGACAGCCTCTTCGGCTTCGTGATCATCGCCAACACCGGCATCGGCATCATCCAGGAACTCCGCGCCAAGAAGACCCTGGACGGCCTCGCGGTCATCGGCGAGGCGAAGCCGACCGTCCGGCGCGACGGCGTCGCCGCCGAACTCTCCACCTCGGAGATCGTCCTCGGCGACCTCATCGAGCTCGGCCCCGGCGACAAGGTCGTCGTCGACGGCGAGGTGGCGGAGGCCGACAGCCTGGAGATCGACGAATCGCTCCTCACCGGCGAGGCCGACCCGGTCGTCAAACGCCCCGGCGACCCGGTCATGTCGGGCTCGTTCGTGGTCGCCGGCGGCGGCGCCTTCACCGCCACCAAGGTCGGCCGCGAGGCGTACGCGGCACAGCTCGCCGAGGAGGCCTCCCGCTTCACGCTGGTCCACTCGGAGCTGCGCACCGGCATCTCCACGATCCTCAAGTACGTGACGTGGATGATGGTCCCGACCGCGACCGGGCTCGTCATCAGCCAGCTCGTCGTGAAGGACAACAACCTCAAGGACGCCGTCGCCCGCACGGTCGGCGGCATCGTGCCGATGATCCCCGAGGGCCTCGTCCTGCTCACCTCCGTCGCCTTCGCGATCGGCGTGATCAGGCTCGGCCGCAAACAGTGCCTGGTGCAGGAACTGCCGGCCATCGAGGGCCTCGCCCGGGTCGACGTGGTCTGCCTGGACAAGACGGGCACCCTCACCGAGGGCGGCATGGACGTCACGGAGCTCCGCCCGCTCAACGGCTCCGACGGGTCCTACGTGCGCAAGGTGCTCGGCGCCCTCGGCGAATCCGACCCGCGCCCGAACGCCTCCCTGCAAGCCATCATCGACGCCTACCCGGACACGGTGGAGTGGCGCTGCACCGAGTCGCTGCCGTTCTCCTCGGCCCGCAAGTACAGCGGCGCGTCCTTCAGCGAGGGGGACGGCGAGAACTCGACCTGGCTGCTGGGCGCCCCGGACGTCCTGCTCAAGGACGGCGACCCGGCCCTCGCCGATATCGACCACCTCAACGAGCAGGGCCTGCGGGTCCTCCTGCTCGCCCGTACGGTCCGGGAACTCGACTCCCCCGCGGTCGCCGAGGACGCCCGCCCCACCGCACTCGTCGTCCTGGAACAGCGGCTGCGGCCCGACGCCGCCGACACCCTCGCCTACTTCGCCGACCAAGACGTCGCCACCAAGGTCATCTCCGGTGACAACGCGGTCTCGGTGGGCGCGGTGGCCGGGAAGCTCGACATGCCCGGTGCGGAGCACACGGTGGACGCCCGCTTCCTCCCCGCCGACCGCGAGGAGATGGCGAAGACGCTCGACGAGAACGCCGTCTTCGGCCGGGTCACCCCGCAGCAGAAGCGGGACATGGTGGCGGCCCTCCAGTCCCACGGCCACACCGTCGCCATGACCGGGGACGGCGTCAACGACGTCCTGGCACTGAAGGACGCGGACATCGGCGTCTCGATGGGCTCGGGTTCGGAGGCCACCCGGGCCGTCGCCCAGATCGTCCTCCTCAACAACAGCTTCGCGACCCTGCCCTCGGTGGTGGCGGAAGGCCGCCGGGTCATCGGCAACATCACCCGGGTGGCCACCCTCTTCCTCACGAAGACGGTCTACTCGGTGCTGCTCGCGGTCCTGGTCGTCTGCTCCCAGGTGGAGTACCCCTTCCTCCCCCGCCACCTGACCCTGCTCTCCACCCTCACGATCGGCGTCCCGGCCTTCTTCCTCGCCCTGGCCCCCAACAAGGAACGGGCCAAACCGAACTTCGTGCGCCGGGTCATGCGGTACGCCGTTCCCGGCGGCGTCATCGCGGCGGCGGCCACCTTCACCACCTATCTGCTCGCCCGCCACCACTACACGGGGCCGGACTCCCTGGGCGCCGAGACCAGCGCGGCCACCCTGACCCTCTTCCTGGTGTCCCTCTGGGTCCTCGCGATCATCGCCCGCCCCTACACCTGGTGGCGCCTCGCCCTCGTCGCCGCGATGTCCGCCGCCTTCCTCCTGGTCCTCGTCGTCCCCTGGCTCCAGGACTTCTTCGCCCTCAAGCTGGTCGGCGTGACCATGCCCTGGACGGCGGTCGCCATCGCGGCGGCGGGCGGGGTCCTGCTCGAACTCGCCTGGCGCTGGGTGACCCGGAGGTTCCCGGCGTAGGGCCCGGACGGGGCCGGGCCGCCCGGCCCCGCCCGGCCCCGCCCGGGCCGGGGGCCGGAGGACCCGCGCAACGCGACCTAGTCGAACCAGCGGTCCCGGGCCAGCTCCGCCGTGCGGGACGGGTCCTCCAGGAGGGCCGCCACCTCGAAGCGGCGGGGCCACTGGCCGGCGGCCCAGGCGAGGCCCGCCGCCACGCCCTCCAGGGTGGCGGCGTGGAGGACGCCGTCGGGGGTGCGGCGCCAATCGAGCTCGACACCGCCCGCACGGAGCTCCTCGTGCTCGACGTACGAGGCCGGGGTCGAGGGACCCAGCAGGGCGTGGACCGCCTGCGGCACCTCGTGCTCCTCGCCGACCGTCGTCACCCCGGCCTCGACCGCCTCGCTCAGACGACGCACCTGGAAGAGGTCCGCGAGGTCCGCCGCGCGGGACGGCGCCACCGGCAGGAGCGGCAGGTCGCCGGCGAGCGGAAGGAGATCGGGGGCGTCCGCCACCAGGGCCTCCGAGGCGTCGACCACCACCGGGGTGCCGTCCACCACCGCGCGCAGTTCGTCGGGGAGGGTGACCTGCTCCGGGTCGAGGTCCGCCAGGGCCGTGTACAGGGCGTGCAGCTGCACGCCCGTCACCTCCCTCGACGGGTCCGCCAGCCGGGACAGGAGCTCCGCGGCACCGCCCGGCTCGTCCAGCAGGGCCGCGACCGAGGTCCGTACGCCCAGCGCGCGGAGGACCTGCTCGTCCTCGAAGCCCGTCGCATCGGCGGAGTCGTACAGCCCGATGAGGAGCGGGTCGGTGCCGGCCGCCCGGAGGCCCGCCGGGCGACGGCCGTCCAGGACCGGGTGGTCCCGCAGCCACCAGGCGGTGTACGGACGGACGGTCTCCGTCGTGCCGTCCGGGAGGAGCACCCGCACGGGCTGGATCAGGGCGTCCCGCAGGGGCGGCTGCGCGAGGAGCGCGAGCGCCTGCGGCCAGGCCCCGTCGTCGACCAGGTCCAGGTCCCGCACGGCCACGATCTCGGTCGCCACCGGCGGCACCGGCGACTCCGGCAGCCGGTCGAGGACGTCCTCGCACCACACGTCGACCGCGTCGAGCAGACCGGCGTCGTCCGGCTCCGGGTAGTCGCCGTCCCGGGGCTCGACCTCGTCCGGGTCGACGACCAGGTCGGTCGCACGGACCAGGGCGAAGGTCGCCAGCACCCCGCAGGCGGCGAGGGGCTGCTCGCCCCAGCGGTCCGCCAGCTCCGCGTCCACGAAGGCCAGTTCGTCCTCCCGCATCACCGCGGCGAAGGCCGAGCCGGGCAGCACCAGTTCGCCCGCGGGGGAGAGTTCGCCGTCCTCGTCCGGGAGGGCGAGCGCACCGAGCCAGGGCTCGTCCCCCGGGTCCAGGTCCGCGTCCCTGACCAGCGCGAGGACCGCATCGGCCAGCTCTTCCGCGTCCAGGGCGTCGGCATCCTCGTCCCAGATGTCCCCCGCGTCCAGGGAAGCCGCCACCGCCGCCCGGACCTGCGGGGTGGTCAGCACCGCACGGGGAGTGGCCGGCAGGGCGCCCAGCTTCTCCAGGAGCGGGTGGGCGGCGTCCGGGTGCGCCACCTTCAGCCCCAGCCGGGTCAGCTCCGCGGGGGTGCGGTCCTGCGGCAGGAGGACCTGCCGGGGGCCGATCGTCGTCCGGACCGGCACCCCTTCGGCCCCCTCCGCGAGCGGCACCGGAAGGCCCGTCAGGCGGTCCGGGTCGACGCCCGCGAGCGAGTCGTACAGCCGCCACCACCACGTCGGCGCCCGGTCCACCCCGGCCAGCCGGTCGATCGCCTCGGTCAGGGGAACCCGACCGACCCCCAGGGTCCGGAGTTCCGGCCGGCGCTCCAGACCGGCCGGAAGCAGCGTCGGGAACACCTCCGCCAGCACCCCCACCGTCTCCGCACCCGCGCCTTCCACCACTTCCGCCTCGATGGGGCGCAGCGCGGGGAGCTCCTCGGAGGGGGCGGCCGGCGCCAGGAACGCGACCCGCGGCAGCCGGTCCAGGATCGCCCCGCGCAGCGCCCCGTCCAGCGGGCCCTTGCCGAGCGGTCCGGGCACCAGGTCCAGCGCGCCGGGCGTCACCGGGTGCCATTCCGCGAGGAGTTCGGCGTACGCATCGGCCGCGCGCTGCACCAGGAAGTCGGTGAGCGGCCCCGGAGCGGGGTGTCGCCGGGTGGTGTCCAGCGGGAGCGAGGCGATGAGGAGGGCCGGGATGCCGAGCGGCTCGTCGGTGGGGGTCGGCGCGTGGACGACCGGGGTGGTGCGGGGGTGGCGCGGGGCGCCCGCGTCGTCGACCGGCACGGCCCAGGTGACGGACCAGTGCGGGCGGAGCCGCTCCTCGACCGGACGGTCCTTGAGCAGCTCGGCATCGAGCGGGCCGCCGTGGCGGACGGTGCGCCAGCGGTGGCTGCCGGTGGCCGTGTCGTCGATGCGGACGTGGTCCCCGTCCTCGGAACGACGAACGGTCCGCACCCCCTCGACCGTCTCCACGACGACCTCGGCGAGACCCGGAAGGGTGAGGAGGAGGGCGTCGTCCACGGACGTCAGGAGCCGCTCGGCCAGGTCCACGGCGGCGGCGTCCCGCAGGGGAAGGACGACGACCGTGTCGTAGCCTTCGGGCGCCGTGCCCTCGGCGGGCAGCGGGAGCCGCAGGAGCGGCACGTGTCCGTCGCGGCGCCGCAGCTCGTCGCCGAGGCCCGGGCTGTACCGGGCGGCTTCGGCGGCCAGTCCGCGGGCCTCCGCGAGGGACCAGCGGACGCCACCGTGCCGGCCGAGGACGGCGGGCTCGTCGCTGACGGCGAGGACGGCGGCGAAACCGACGCCGAAGCGGCCGACGGCACCGTGCGCGCCCGGACCTTCCTGCTCGCGCTTGGCGGAGGCGCGGAGGGTCGACAGCGACTCGACGCCCGCGGCGTCCAGCGGGGCGCCGGTGTTGGCCGCGGCGAGGACGGCGGGGCCCTCGTGGTCCGCGGGGTGCAGGGTCAGCCGGAGGCGGCCGGGGACACCGGCGCGGCGGGCGGCGTCGGCGGCGTTCTGGGCCAGTTCGACGACGAGGCGGTCGCGGTAGCCGCCGAGGGCGAGGTCCTCCTCGGCGTTCGCGTCCTCCCGGAAGCGGGCCGGGGAGGCGCCCCAGGCGTCGAGCACGCCGCGCCGCAGCCGTGCGGTGCCGAAGGGATCGGTTCCGTCGGTCGTCGTCCGGACGCTGACGCTCACGTCTGACTCCACTCTGCGGGGCGGTCGGTCCCGGACCTCAAGGCCCGGGGCCCGAAGGTACCGCGCCCCGGGGTCACCCGACTGCCGGGGCACGTGGGAGAGCAGGGGCGTGCGGAGTCATTCGGCCACCGGGGACGGGGCGTGCCGCCCGGGCCCTGGCGGTTCGGGGTCCGAGCGGCCCGGGCCCGGGCCGCTCGGGACCGGGGCTAGGAGTGCCCCAGGTCCTCCGAGGACGCGTCCGGTTCCGTGGTGGAGCCGGAGTCCTTCGCCGGGCGCAGCGGGAACGCGTCCGCGGCCATCGAGTCGTGCACCGGCGGCGCCGGTCGCGGCGGCTTCGGCATGACCGCGGCCTCCGAGTGCCCGCCGCAGCCGTAGGCGAGGGACACGACCCGGCCGTCCGCCGGCGAGAACTCGTTGGCGCAGACGCCGAAGGCCTGCTTCAGGGAACCGGCCAGCGGCACCAGGAAGGCGCAGGACTCGCAGGAGGCGGGCGCCGCCTGTGCCATCGGGGTCTTCGCGCCGAAGGCCTCGTCCCAGCGGTCCGCCGCGACGTGCAGCCCGTACCGGGAGAGGACCCGGGCCCGGCGCATGCCGAGCTCCTCGGCGACCGCGGCGATCGCGCTCCGGGAGGGGGTGCGGGCCACGATCTCGGCGTCCTCGACGTCGAGGTGCCCTTCCATCTCCTCCGAGACGGCGGAGTTCGGCGGCGGCGCATCCTCGCCGGAGTAGCCGGGCTCCAGGCGCAGGTCGTCCTGCTCGGTGGGGAGGAGGTCGCCGGGGCCCATGTCGCCGGGGCGCAGCCGCTCGCTCCAGGGCACCCACTCGGGGGCAAGGAGGGCGTCGGTGCCGGGCAGCAGGACGGTTTCGTCAAGCGTGACGTTCTTGGCGCGGGAGGCACGGGTGACGGTCACCGCCCAACGCCAGCCGCGGTATCCGGGCTCCTTGCACTCGAAGAAGTGCGTGACGACCCGGTCGCCCTCCGCGATCACCTCGACGTGTGCACCGACGATTCCCGGAGCAGCCGCCTCCTCGGCGGCCTCTCGTGCGAGGCCCACGGCCTCGGCGCACAGGCGGTCGGGGGTACGCGTGGCTCGCGGGGTACGCGGGGTACCGCTTCGCGTCGTCGCAGCACTCACAGGTCTCGCTTCTCTCCTACGCGGTCTCACGGGTGCGCCGGCCGAGGGGCGGGAGCGAAGCCACGGGCGGCGGGCGGAGCGGACCTGGGGGCCGCATCGACGTCCGCACCCGACTTGTCTCGCGCGTCTCGGGCACACCTATCGCCATCCATTCTGCGGGATGCCGAAGAGGCGCGCGGCCGAGAGATTCCGCCGGTGACGCGCTACGCACGCTACCCCGTTCGCGGGCCGCCGCCCACCTGCCCGTCCCAAGTGGCCCGCATCGCGGACGGTCCGCACCGGCCGAACGGCCCGGGAGAGCGGCCGGTGGGAGCCGGTCGGAGGGGGGTCCGTCGTCGTGCCACGGTTCGCCGGACGTGCCGGTGGGGCACTATGACGGAGTGGCAGCCGCACGGTCCCCCGCACGATCGCACGATCCCTCCGGGCCGCTCCGTCGAGCGGGCCGGAAACTCGGGCGTGCCCTGCACCTGCCGTTCACCGGGACCGCGAAGGGCATCCGAAAGGCGACGCACGCACACGGCGCGGGCGAGTCGGGCCTCGGCAAGCTGATCGAGCTCCACGCCGTGAACGGGGCCGGCGACGTCATGATCACCGTCGCGCTCGCCTCCACCGTCTTCTTCTCGGTGCCGACCGACGAGGCCCGTGGCCGCGTCGCGCTCTACCTCGCCATCACGATGGCGCCCTTCACCCTCCTCGCCCCCGTGATCGGCCCGCTGCTGGACCGGATCCCGCACGGGCGACGGGCCGCCATGGCGGGCGCGATGCTGACCCGCGCCGTGCTCGCGATCATGATGTCGACCCTGGTGGCCACGGGCGGTCTGGAGCTGTACCCGGCGGCACTGGGCGTCCTGGTCGCTTCGAAGGCGTACGGGGTGGTGCGCAGCGCCGTCGTGCCCCGACTGCTCCCGCCGGACTTCTCGCTGGTGAAGGCCAACTCGCGGGTCACCCTGGCCGGGCTGCTGGCGACGGGCATCGCCGCGCCCATCGGAGCGGGACTGCAGTTGGTCGGGCCGGGCTGGCCGCTGTACGGGGCGTGCGCGCTGTTCCTGCTCGGCGCGTTCTGGGCGCTGCGGATGCCCCACAAGGTGGACTCCGCGAAGGGGGAGCGGCGGGCCCACCTGCTGACGCACGGGGAGCGGAAGCCGAGCCTGCGGACGGTCGGCCCCTCCGTGCTGCACGGGCTGCAGGCGAACGCGGCGCAGCGGATGCTGTCCGGCTTCCTGATCTTCTTCCTGGCCTTCCTGCTGCGCGAACACCCGCTGTCCGGGCAGAGCGCCGCCGTCTCCCTGGGCATCGTGGGCGTGGCGGCGGGCGTCGGGAACGCCTGCGGGACGGCGGTCGGCTCCCTGCTCCGGGACCGCGGCCACGGTCCCGAGGTCATCATCGCCACGATGATCACCGTGGTGTTCGGCACGGCGGTCTGCGCGGCAATCTTCTTCGGCGGTCTGATGGTCGCCGTCTTCGGGGCGGTCGCGGGCCTCACCCAGGCCCTGTCGAAGCTGTCCCTGGACGCCCTGATCCAGCGGGACGTGCCCGAGCAGGTGCGGACCTCGGCGTTCGCCCGCTCGGAAACGGCCCTGCAGATGGCGTGGGTGGTGGGCGGCGGGATCGGCATCTCGATGCCGCTGAACGGCACCGTCGGCATGTCCGTCGCCGCCGGGATCCTGGGCCTGGGAGCGCTCCTCGCGGTCCGCGGCCTGCTGTCCGCGGCCCGCACCCGCCCGGGCCCGAAGGGCAGCCCCAGGACGAAGGTGCCCTAGCGACACCCCGGGGGAGGCGGGGGGACACTCCGTACGAACCGGTACGGGGCGGCGGCACGCCGTACCCCCGCGTGGCGCGAACGCGGCGGCCCGATAGCCTTCGGCTCATGACCGTTGCGTTCTTCTCCGGCTCGCGCCGCCGGGCCGCCGTCGCCCTCGGGGCCGTCTCCGCCGGGCTCCTCGTCCTCTCCGCCTGCGACAAGCCGACTCCGCTCGCGACCCTGACGGTCGGGACCGACTCGGTGCACTCCGAGGCCGCCTGCTACAACGACGGCGACGCCATCAAGGAGTCCCAGATCCAGCAGTGCCTCAACAAGAAGGCCGAGAAGACCATCAAGGTCTCCACCGGCGACCAGATCCGCTTCGGCGTCGACCCGGAGATCGCCGAGAACGGCTGGACGATCTTCCTGGGCGGCCAGCAGGCCGAGCCCGAGCCGTACAAGAAGACGTACCGGTCCATCCCGGCCAGCGCCTTCTTCGCCACCCAGACCGGCGAGGCCACCGACGAGACCCAGGTGACCATCGTCGAGAACACCGGCAAGAAGCTGACCGGAATCTGGCACTTCCAGCTGAAGAAGGAATCCTGACCCGCCGGTGCTCCACCGGATCCTGATCGTGACCGCCGTGGCGGCAGAGGCGGACTCCGTCTCCGCCGGCCTCGGCTTCGACGGGCCCCAGCCGCTCCCGCTGCCGGGGGGCCGCACCCTGCGCCGGCACGTCCGCGGTGCCCTCCGCGTCGACGTGCTCGTCGGCGGAGTCGGCCCCGCCGCCGTCGCCGCAGCGACCGGGGCCGCCCTGGCGCACGCCGCGCCGGGGACCCCCGAGGACGGCTACGACCTCGTCGTCTCCGCCGGGATCGCCGGCGGCTTCCAGCCGGCCGCGCCGGTCGGGTCCGTGGTCGTGTCCGCGGCGATCGTCGCCGCCGACCTCGGTGCCGAGACCCCGGACGGCTACCTCGCCGTCGAGGAACTCGGCTTCGGCCGTTCGGTCCACCCCGTGCCCACCGCGCTGACCGACCGGATCGCCGCCGCCCTGGACACCGGGGCACGGCCGCACGTCGTCGCGCCCGTCCTCACCGTCTCCACCGTCACCGGCACCGCCCGGCGCGCCGCCGAGCTCGCGGAACGCCACCCGGGAGCGGCGGCCGAGGCGATGGAGGGCTTCGGCGTCGCCGAGGCCGCCGCCGCGCACGGCGTTCCCGTCGTCGAACTGCGGACCGTGTCGAACGCCGTCGGGCCGCGCGACCGTGCCGCCTGGCGCATCGGCGAGGCCCTGGACGCGCTCCGGAACACCTTCGCCCTGCTCGGCAGGACCGTCTTCGTGGAGACGCACCCGTGAAACTGAAGATCGCCTACTCGCCCTGCCCCAACGACACCTTCGTCTTCGACGCCTGGGCGCACGACCGGGTCCCGGGGGCGCCCCGGCTCGACGTGACCTTCGCCGACATCGACGTCACCAACGGCTGGGCCGAGGGCGGCGGCGACGACCACGACGTGCTGAAGGTGTCCTACGCGGTGCTGCCGTGGATCCTCGACGAGTACGCCCTGCTGCCCTGCGGCGGTGCCCTGGGCCGGGGCTGCGGGCCGCTGGTCCTGACCCGGCGCCCCGGGACGGGGGCCGACCTGGTGGGGAAGACGGTCGCGGTGCCGAGCGAGCGCTCCACGGCGTACCTGCTGTTCCGCCTGTGGGCGGCCGAACAGGTGCCCGGCGGCGTCGGGGACGTCGTCGTGATGCCGTTCCACGAGATCATGCCCGCCGTCCGGGACGGAAAGGTCGACGCGGGACTGGTCATCCACGAGGCCCGCTTCACGTACCAGGGCTACGGGCTGCACCGCCTCGCCGACATGGGCGAGCACTGGGAGTCCACGACCGGCCTGCCCATCCCGCTCGGCGCGATCGTCGCCCGCCGCTCCTTGGGCGCGAAGACCTTGGAACTGCTCGCGGAGTCCGCCCGCGCCTCGGTGCGGATGGCCTGGGACGACCCGACGGCCTCCCGGCCGTACGTCCTGGAGCACGCCCAGGAGATGGACCCGAAGGTGGCCGACCAGCACATCGGGCTGTACGTCAACGAATTCACGGCCGACCTGGGCGAGCACGGCTACGCGGCCGTCCGCGGACTGCTCACGCGGGCCGCGGCCGAGGGGCTCGTACCGCCCCTCGGCCCCGATGCGCTGCGGTTCCCGTAGGGGACGCCGGACGGGGCCGGCAGCCGCCCGGGGCCCACGGACCGGGGCGGGGCGGCCGGGACCTCAGACGTCGAGCTGGTCGGCGACGGCGCGCAGCAGACCGGCGATCTTCTTGCCGGCCGCCTTCTCGGGGTAGCGGCCCCGCTCCAGCATCGGGGTGATGTTCTCCAGGAGCGTGGTCAGGTCCTGCACGATGGACGCCAGCTCGTCGGGTTTGCGGCGCTGCGCCGCGGCCACGGAGGGCGCCGGTTCGAGGACCGTGACGGACAGCGCCTGGTCGCCCCGCTGACCGGCGACGACACCGAACTCCACCCGCTGTCCCGGCTTCAGCGCGTCGACTCCGGCAGGGAGCACCGACGAGTGGACGAAGACGTCGCCGCCGTCGTCGCGGGAGAGAAAGCCGAAGCCCTTCTCACTGTTGAACCACTTGACCTTGCCAGTCGGCAAAGCACACACTCCCTCTATCAGTCCCGGACACTCCTGGGCGCCCGTAGAAATGCCCTGGAACACCTTACTGGGGCTGTCCCCAGCGACAGTGAGGGTTAATCCAGTCCCCGAACGAGGAAAACCCCTACCCAGACAGGGCAGAGGCTCACAGGGGGCGCAACAGGGGCCCAGGCTTCCTTGGTCTCAGCCTTGATGCGGAAGACAGTCGCACGACCGATGCCGTGCTTGGCCGCTACCTTCATGACGCTCAGGCCGGCCTCCAGGTCTTCCAGGACAGCCGCACTGTCAATCTCTCGGGGACGACCCCAGGTCTTGCCGTTGGCTTCACGGGACGCACGGGCAGACGCACGGCGCTCACGCTGGAAGATCAGTTCCATCTCAGCGAACGTGCCGAGCATGAGGAGCGCCATGTCCGTAGCGGGACCACCTACGCGAGTGTCGATGGTCATCGCTCCGCCGATCACCAGGTGAACCCCATCGGCCCTGAGTTCGGCCACCAAGGCAAGCACCTTGCGCATGGTGCGCCCGAGACGATCCAGGGAAGGCACATACAGCACGTCACCCGAACGGAGCTGGGCCAGGACGGGTCCCAGTCCCTCTCGCTCAAAGTCGGTACCGGTGCGCCTGTCGCTGTAGATGCGCTCCGCAGGGATGCCCTGAGCGGCGAGCCAGTCAAGCTGACGCTTCAAGTCCTGAGCCGTCGTGCTCACTCGGGCGTATCCGTACTCGTAAGCGGCCATCGCTTCCCCCGTGGTCTCAATCTGTCCCAACTCGACTTCCGATACCGGCATCAAAGCCGTCGGCCGCTTGGCGGACCTCGCGTCCGGCAGGCCGGATCCGCAAGGTCACGAACCGGGAGTACATCCGCTTGAAGCCGCTGCGGCCGGTACCGGGCTTGGAGCCCTCACGCCATTGCACCGGCTTGGCCGCCTTCCGGCCCGCCGCGATGACCAGCTGTTTCACCGACTGCGGCTTGTCCGGGTACTTCGCCACCGGCGGGCGTCCGGTCCCGGAATAGGGCTCAAGGGCCGGCACGGCTTCGCCGGGCTGGGCCGAGAGGGTGGTGGAGATTCCCACGACGTAGTGGAGGCCGCGGGCCTGCAGGCCGCGCCGGAAGGCGGCCGCATCTCCGTATCCGGCGTCCGCGATGGCCAGCGGCACCTCGATCCCCCACGAGCGGGTCTCATCGAGCATGTCGAGTGCGAGTTGCCACTTCTCCACGTGCCCGATGTCGTCGGGGATGCCGCAGGCGGTGCGGCGGGCGACCTTGTCCGGGCTGGCCTTCACGGACCCGGGCTCCCAGGTCTCGGGCAGGAACAGCCGCCAGTCCACCGCCGCCGAAGCATGACCCGAGGCCAGGTGCAGCGATACGCCCACCGGGCAGTTCGTGATCTTGCCTGCGGTGCCGGTGTACTGCCGCGACACACACGCCGAGGCATTGCCGTCCTTGAGGAACCCGGTGTCATCGAAGATCAGCACGGTGGGCCGGACCGCCTTTTCCACCCTCCAGGCCAGCCTGGCCCGCACATGCGCGGGGTCCCACGGACTCGTGGTGATGAAGTGGGCCAGGGCCTGCCGGTTTCCCTCCTCGCCCAGCCGGGCGGCCATCGGCTCGACCGACTTGCGCTGCCCGTCCGTGAGTAGGCCCCTCAGATAGACCTGTCCCCCACCGACGCTGACCATTACGCGCGAACGGCTCGAAGACCTCTGCCGCGAAGTCCTCCAACTCGCCACGCACAGATGCAATTTCCTCCGGCGTCACACGTCCTCAACGGGACACGGAACCCGCAGGACACGCAACACCAACACCGACCTGACCAAGCCCTACTACCCCCTGGACACTCAAGGCACCCGCGCGACTAGACCGGCCCTAAATGAATTCGACTTTTTAATGGTGGGGGTAGGTGAATTCTGAATTCAATTCACTAAGGCAATAAAGCCCCGCATTTCGACGGGACATTGCTTTATGAATTCTCCCTGTACCCCTCGAATAGCTTTACCATGCTACCGGGGACCGGTTCTTTAACGAACTCCCATGATTCAGGATTAATCCAATGTCCCGGCACATTCTGACCCATCACGAGCTTATCCATTCCTCCTTCCTTACTCAGACCCAATTCTTGCGCCATGGCCTTAATGTCTCCGAGGTCAATAACTGTGCCCAGCCCCGCATTCGGGATTGCGTCAGCCCATGCCCAGAGCTTTACACCATAGGTGCGCAGGAATTCCCTGCGGTCTTTCTGGTCTTTGCTTTTCCAGACTTCCCCGTACTTCTTACCCGTGGCCTTGATGGCAGGGTTAGCCCTCTCTGCTTCCTGCTTTTCCAGGAGAGCCACCTTTGCCGACAGGCTCTTGTGCATACGGTGATAGGACTCTTCCTGCCCCTCTCCGTCGTATACGCCTGCCAGGAAGTCACCTTCCAGCTTTTCCAGGCGCGCCTTAGCAGACTGGAGTTCCCGAGCCTGAGAGGGCCCTACGCCTGCCCTCTCGTACATGTCCCAGGTGCCGACGCTCCCCAGAACCTCCTGGTCAACCCACGTGTCGAGCACGTCAGCACGGACGTAGAGACCAGTGGAGCAGTTACCGCCCTTGAACTTGTTGGAGCAGCGGTAATACCTGTGTCCGGGTACCTTCGTTCCGTCTTTCCTGGTGTGTCCAGAGCCCACGAGGGAAGTCACCGGAGAGTTACATTCTCCGCATCGAGCAATTCCAGAAAGGAGACTCTTACCGCCTGTACGGCTTTCCGCCCCTTCCCCTTTAGGAGTGGGCTTAATCCGATCCACCAAATCCGTCCACTCGTCCATTGTCGCCAACGGCTTTTCCGGGAGGATGACCATTTCCCCATCATCATCCAGGATTGCTTCACCCTTATAGGTATAGATTCCCGGAACCCAGGAAGACCGGATGAATTTATTGATGATGGTTGACTGCCACTGCGTTCCCTTGGTTTCCTCCCCCTTCACCTTTCGCAGGTGATCGCCCCAGGTGAGTACGCCACGGAAATTGAAGTCACGAGCGATACGGTGAGTGGACTGTCCCTCACGGACACGCCGGAAGATCTCTTCTACGTAGGGGTGGAAGTCCTGGTCAATCTCCAGAACCTTCCGCTTGCCACCCTCTACGGCCTTGATGCTGTAGCCGGTAGGCGGAGCACCTGTCAGCCATGAACGGTTCTCCAGGCGGCTCTGTACGCCGTTGAGGATGCGTGCCTGGATCGTGTCCCACTCAGCCTCAGCGAACACGGCCGTCATCCGGGCCATCATCTTCCCCTGGGGGGTGGAGAGGTCGAACCCCTCTTCCACGCAGACGATGTACTTCCCGTGCTCCTGCGCCCACTCCAACAGTTCGTTGAAGTGCATGGAGCGACGGGTGAGTCGGTCCATCTTCGCCGCAATGATCACGTCGAACTCATCGGCTCGGGACGTGAGCCAGCGTCCGAGCTTGGGGCGCTTGAAGGGGCTCATGGAGCCTGACACGTCGGTGTCCTCTGCCTCCCCGACCAGGACGCCGGACAGATGGGGAGAGCTGACGTGGTGGCGGATGACGCCACGCTGCCAGTCGATGGACGTGGAGCCGTCAGAGTCAGCAGACAGGCGGAGACAGGCTAGGTAGCGCAGACCAGGTGTCATGGCGGGAGCGTAGCGCTCTCTGTGTGTCTAGGTGACCGACTTGACCTTGCCGGTAGGCACCTTCGTCCTCGTCGCTGGGGATGGCAAACGGCGGGTCGGTCGACCCGCCGGCACCAGGCTAATGGTCAGGAGGCCGGCGACGGGCCGCCGCCGATGAGTTCCTCCGGCCTGGGAACTACCCTGGCGGGATGCGTAGTGAAACCCCCGCCGGACCGGTGGACGACAGCGCCCCTGGTGACGGCCTCGTGAAGGCCGGCGTGATCCTGTTCGCGATCGGTGCGGTCGCCACGCTGGTCACCGTGGCCCCGCTGTTCCTCGGGACGGATCCGTTCCCCACCCTCGCGTACACCGTGTCGATGCTGATGGGGGTGGGGTTCCTGGTGGCCGCCGCCGGGGTGCTGCGGTCGATCGCGGCCCAGCGCCGACAGGCCCGGCAGGGCGCGGCCGGGGCGGCTCAGCCGCGGTAGCCCTCCCACCACGGGCGGAAGTCCGTCAGGTCGGGGAGGACCACGTCGGCGCCCGCCGCCCGCAGCTCCTCGGCGGGGCAGGGACCGGTCGCGACGGCCACCGAGAGGGCGCCCGCCGTGGCGGCGCCCCGGACGTCGCCGACGTGGTCGCCGACGTACACCGCGGCACCGTGCGCGCGCAGCGCCTCCGCCTTGCCCTCGGCCCACAGGCCGCCGACGACCGCGTCCGGCTCGATGCCGAGGTGCGCGAGGTGCAGTTCGGCGTGCGGGCCGTTCTTCGCGGTGACCACGATCGTGCGCCCGCCGGCCTCGCGGACGGCCTCGATCGCGTCCCGGGCCCCGGGCATCGGCACGGTCGGTTCGATGGCGTACGAGGGGTAGAGCGCCCGGTAGCGGGCCACCATCTCCGTGATGTGCTCCGCGGGGAACCAGTGCGCCATCTCCTGCTCCAGGGGCGGGCCGAGACGGGTCACGACGAGGTCGGCGTCGATCGGCACGCCCGTCTCGGCGGAGAAGGCCACGAAGGCGGCCTTGATGCCGGGGCGGGTGTCGAGCAGGGTCAGGTCGAGGTCGAAGCCGACGGTGGGGGAATCCTTCGAGGTGGTCGCCATGCACCCATTCTGGTGACCCCGGGTTCCCGTCCCGCGCCCCGGGTGCCGTCCCCGGCGGGAACGCCGGGGCGCGGGACGGGCGCCGCGCCGGGTCGGCGGGCTCAGTGCCTGCGGGCTCAGTGCCGGCGGGAACGCCAGACCAGGAACAGGGCGGAGGCGATCGCCGCGCTCCGCAGGACCCACGGCCAGGTCTCGGAGATCGCCGCGCCCATCGCCTCGCCGCCCGGGCCCACCGGGGCGCCCCAGCGGCCCTCGACGCGGCCCCACAACCAAGCCGCCCCGGTCGCCGCGGCCAGCCCGGGAACCACCAGGACCGCCCCCTTGACCTCGGCGGGGGTGAGCCGGCGGGAGGCGTAGGCGAGGAGCCAGCCCGCCGCCAGGGCGATCAGCGAGCCGAAGACGGCGCCGACGAGCAGGAGCAGCGCGGCGAGCAGGACGAAGGGGTTCGTGAGGCGGGTCCGGCGGGGAGCCGCCGGTGCTTCCTCCGGCTCGGCGGCCGGGGGCGGGGCCTGCGGGGCCTTGCGGAGCCGGAGCACCCGGGCGAGGCGGCGGCGCCTCCCCGGTGCGGGCTCCTCGGTCGCCCCGTCCCGGTCCTCCTCGGCGGCGGGGGGCGCGAACAGGTCGGGGCGTTCGATGCCGCCGACGAAACCGGGCACCCCGTCGGCGTCGGCATCCGGATCCGCCGACCACCAGTCCGCCGCGCGGTCGGGTCCGTGGCCGGCGGGGCCGGAGCCCCGGTCGTCCCGGCCGTCCGGGCCCCGGTCGTCCTGGGCCGGGATCCCCGCTTCGGGCGCTCCGGGGGCCGGTGCGGCGGGGACGGGACCGTCGGCCGCGGAGCGGGTGCCGCTCCCCCGGCCGCCCCCGCCGTCCTTCCCGCGCGGCTGCGGCACGCCGCCGCGCGGGGGTCCCGCCCGGTCCACGACCTCGTCGGGCGTGCCCAGGTCGCCGAGGATGCCCCGGACCGACGCGGGGTCCTCCCCGCCGCGCGTGGCGCGCCGTCGGTCGATCTCGTTGCGGAGCCCGGACACCAGCTGCATCCGGTCGCTCGCCGGCAGGTGCCGCTGTTGTGCCAGATCGCCGACCCTGCTCAGGTAGTCGTAGACCAACTGGTCGCTCTCGATCCCCACGGTGCCCCTCCACGGCCGGTTCGCCCGGTACGGCCCGACGTTAGCGCCTGGGCAGCGGTTAACGTGGTCCGGATGGGGATCGGTGAGCTCGACCGGGAGGCGCACGTGCCCGAGGAAACTGGCGCCGGTACGGCGCCCCGCACGCTTGCGGAGGCGCTGCGCGCCCGGGGCGACGAGGGACTCTCCGCGCTGCTGCGGGCCCGCCCCGATCTGCTGAACCCGGTTCCGAACGACCTGACGCAGCTGGCGACCCGTGCCGGCACCCGGGGCTCGGTGGTGCGGGCGCTGGAGCGGCTCGACCGGTTCGCCCTCCAAACGGCCGAAGCGCTCGCGGTGGCGCCGGACCCGGCCCCGTACCCCGTGCTCCTGGCGCTGTTCACCGGTGCGGAGGGGGATCCGGAGATCGAGGCGGCGCTGCCGGGCGCGGTGGCGCTGCTGCGCGAGCAGGCCCTGGTGTGGGGCGAGGACGACCGGCTGCGGCTGGTGCGGACGGCGCGGGAGCTGCTCGCGCCCTCGGCGCAGCACCCCTCGCCGACCGGGCTCGGGCCGACGGTGGCGGAGGCGACGGCGGGGATGTCGCCGGGCCGGGTGCAGGAGATCCTCGCGACGGCCGGGCTGGCCGCGACGCACGATCCGGTGTCGGCGGTGGCGGCGCTGACGGGGTTGTTCACGGACCGGTCCCGGATGGGCGCGTTGCTCGACGGGGCGCCTCCGGAGGCGCTGGCGGTGTTGGACCGGCTGGTGTGGGGCCCGCCGTACGGCGAGGTGACGGCGAACCCGGCGCCGCCGGTGAGCTGGCTGCGCGACCGGGGGCTGTTGCTTCCGGTGTCGCCGCGGACGATGGTGCTGCCGCGCGAGGTGGCCCTGCACCTGCGGGGCGGCCGGGCGCACCGGGCGCCGGAGCCGGTGGCGCCGCCGGTGGCGGCGGTGCGCGACTACCGTCCCCAAGTGGTGGACGCGGCGGCGGCCGGGCAGGCGCACGCGGCACTCGCGACGGTCGAGGATCTGCTGAAGTCCTGGGAGCAGGGCGGCCCGCAGGTGCTGCGGGCGGGCGGGATGTCGGTGCGGGACCTCAAGCGGACCGCGGCGGCCCTGGACGTGACGGAGCAGCTCGCCGCGTTCTGGCTGGAGCTGTGCTTCGGGGCGGGGCTGCTCGCCTCGGACGGCGAGGCGGACGAACGGTACGCGCCGACGCCGGCCTACGACGACTGGCTGGACCTGCCGCCGGCCGAGCGCTGGGCCCGGCTCGTCTCGTCCTGGCTCGTCGCGACCCGTACGGCGGGTCTGGTCGGCGGCCAGGACGCGAAGGGGCGGACCGTGGCCGCGCTCGGCCCGGACCTGGACCGTGCGCCGGCGCCGGAGGTCCGCCACCGGGTCCTCGAACTGCTCGCGACCCTGCCCCCGGGCGCCGCGGTGGACCCCGAGACCCTGTTCGCCCGGCTCCGCTGGGAGCGGCCGCTGCGGGGCGCCGCCGCGGGAGGACCGCCGCGGCCGGTGGGCGGGGCGGGTGCGGGCGGGGCGGGTGCGGGCGGGGCGGTCGGTTCCGACGGCTCCGGGCCCGGGGCGCCGGACGACCTGCGGTCCCGGCTCGCGCGCTGGACGCTCGCCGAGGCCGAGCTGCTCGGGCTCACCGGCCGGGGCGCCCTGGCCTCCCCCGCCCGGGCGCTGCTGAACCTGCCGCTCGCGGAGGCCGCGCCCGCCGGCGACCACGGCGGTGGGGTGGAGCTGTCGGTGGCCGCCGGGCGGGCGGCGACGCTGCTCGCGCCCTTGCTCCCCGAGGCGGTCGACCACGTCCTGCTCCAGGCCGATCTGACGGCCGTCGCGCCGGGGCCGCTGCAGCGACCGCTCGCGGATGCGCTCGCGGTCCTTGCGGACGTGGAATCGAAGGGTGGTGCGACGGTCTACCGGTTCACGCCCGGTTCCGTGCGCCGGGCGCTGGACTCCGGGCGGTCGGCGTCCGAGTTGCGCGACTTCCTCACCGCGCACTCCCGCACGCCGTTGCCGCAGCCGCTGGGGTACCTGATCGACGACGTGGCGAGGCGGCACGGCCATCTGCGGATCGGTGCGGCCTCGGCGTACGTGCGCTGTGACGACGACGCGGTCCTCGGGGAGATCCTGGCGGACCGGCGCTCCGCCGCCCTGGGACTCCGTCGGCTGGCGCCGACGGTGCTGGCCGCGCAGACGGACCCGACGTCGCTGCTGGAGGGGTTGCGGGCGATGGGGTACGCGCCGGCCGCCGAGTCCGCCGAGGGCGACGTCCTGATCACCCGTGCCGATGCGTACCGCACGCCGGCCCGGAGGGTTCCGGTGCCGGTCACGGAGGGGCCGCCGGCGCCCGATGCGACCTTGCTCGGCGCGGCGGTGAAGGCGATCCGGGCGGGCGACCGGGCGGCGACGGCGGTCAAGAAGGAGCCCGCGGCGCCGGTGGCGGCGGGTGACCTCCCCCGGACGTCCGCGGCCGAGACGCTGGCCACCGTGCAGGCCGCCGCGCTGACCGGTTCGGCGGTGTGGATCGGCTACGTCAACGCGGAGGGGGCGGCGAGCCAGCGGGTGATCGCCCCGGTCCGGGTGGAGGGCGGTTTCGTGACGGGTTACGACCACACGGCGGACGGGATGCGGACGTACCCGCTGCACCGGATCACGGGGGTGGCGGAGCTGGCGGACGACCAGCTGTGAGGACCGTCCGGGGCCCGCGCCTCCGGGCCGGGCGCCCGGGAAGCGGCCATGCGGCACACTGGAGGATTGGCCGTTACGGGAACGGCCGGGCGCCGGAAGGACCTGATCGCACGTGAATGGGCCACTCATCGTCCAGAGTGACAAAACGCTTCTCCTGGAAGTCGACCACGAGCTCGCCGAGGCGTGCCGGCGGGCCATCGCGCCGTTCGCGGAGTTGGAGCGGGCGCCGGAGCACATCCACACGTACCGGGTGACGCCGCTCGGGCTGTGGAACGCGCGGGCCGCCGGGCACGACGCCGAGCAGGTGGTGGACGCGCTGGTCGAGTACTCGCGGTATCCCGTGCCGCACGCGCTGCTCGTGGACGTCGCGGAGACCATGGGGCGGTACGGGCGGCTCACGCTGTCCAAGCACCCCGTGCACGGGCTGGTGCTGACGACCACCGACCGGCCGGTGCTGGAGGAGATCCTCCGCTCCAAGAAGGTGCAGCCGCTGGTGGGGGCGCGGATCGACGCGGACACCGTGGCGGTGCACCCCTCCGAGCGCGGGCAGATCAAGCAGACGCTGCTGAAGCTGGGCTGGCCGGCGGAGGACCTCGCGGGGTACGTGGACGGGGAGGCGCACCGGATCGACCTCGCGGAGGACGGTTGGAGCCTGCGGCCCTACCAGAAGCAGGCCGTGGACGGCTTCTGGCACGGCGGTTCCGGCGTCGTGGTGCTGCCGTGCGGAGCGGGGAAGACGCTGGTCGGTGCCGGTGCGATGGCGCAGGCGAAGGCGACGACGCTGATCCTGGTGACGAACACGGTCTCGGCCCGGCAGTGGAAGCACGAGCTGGTGAAGCGGACCTCGCTGACGGAGGACGAGATCGGCGAGTACTCCGGGGCGCGGAAGGAGATCCGGCCGGTCACGATCGCCACGTACCAGGTGCTGACGACCCGGCGGAAGGGCGTCTATCCGCACCTGGAGCTGTTCGACTCCCGTGACTGGGGTCTGATCGTGTACGACGAGGTGCACCTGCTGCCGGCGCCGGTCTTCAAGTTCACCGCCGACCTGCAGGCCCGGCGGCGGCTCGGGCTGACCGCGACCCTGGTGCGGGAGGACGGCCGGGAGTCGGACGTGTTCTCGCTGATCGGGCCGAAGCGGTTCGACGCGCCGTGGAAGGAGATCGAGGCCCAGGGGTACATCGCGCCCGCCGACTGCGTCGAGGTGCGGGTGAACCTGACCGACTCGGAGCGGCTGGCCTACGCGACGGCGGAGGCGGAGGAGAAGTACCGCTTCTGTGCGACGACGGCGACGAAGCGGCGGGTGACCGAGGCCCTGGTGAAGAGGTTCGCCGGACAGCAGATCCTGGTCATCGGTCAGTACATCGACCAGTTGGACGAGCTGGGCGAGCACCTCGACGCACCCGTCATCAAGGGCGAGACGTCGAACGCCCAGCGGGAGAAGCTCTTCGACGCGTTCCGCAACGGCGAGATCAACGTCCTGGTGGTGTCGAAGGTCGCGAACTTCTCGATCGACCTGCCGGAGGCGACGGTCGCGATCCAGGTGTCGGGCACCTTCGGTTCGCGGCAGGAGGAGGCGCAGCGGCTCGGTCGGGTGCTGCGTCCGAAGGCGGACGGCCACCAGGCGCACTTCTACTCGGTGGTGGCGCGGGACACGATCGACCAGGACTTCGCGGCGCACCGCCAGCGGTTCCTGGCGGAGCAGGGCTACGCCTATCGGATCGTGGACGCGGACGAGCTGCTGGGGTCCTGAGCGTCAGGACCGCGCGGCCGGGAGGCGTCCCGGAGCCGGGAGGGGTCGGGGGGCCGGGAGGGGGCCCGGGGCCGGGAGGTGCGCGGGGCGGGGGTCCTTGACGCCCGCCCCGACCGGGCCGTGGTCGCCGAGGAGGAGGACGCCGGCGGCCGCACCGCCGAAGGCGCGTATCGCCCGGAGGGCGAGGGCGGTGCGGCGGAGGCGGGGGGCGGTGGGCGCGAGGGGGAAGGTCGTCGTGGTCATGCCTCCATGATGGAATTCGGACATTCGTTACACATCGCCCCAGGGGTGGAGTCGGGCTCCCCCTCGCGTCGGACCCGACCCCCTAGGGGGAAAGCCGTTCGCCGGGACGCCCGCCCGGAGCTACACTTGCCGGCTTCCCCGCCTCCCGTCCGCGGAGCGCCGCCGCCCGGTCGGAAACCGGCGGCCACCTCGTCGTGTCCGCTCGTCCACCCGCCCGGAGGCTCCACCGTGTCCCCATCCGACCCGCTCGCGCGCGAGCGCGCCCATCTGGCCTCCTCCCGTGCGGCGCTGCGCGCGATGCGGGAGGACGTCGAGGCGCTCGACCTCAGGGACGTCACCGCGAACTGGGTCAACTCCCTGGTGCTCGGGCGGCAGATCGAGGACCGGATCAAGGCGCTGGCCGACCTCGCCGACACCCCGCTCTTCTTCGGGCGGCTCGACTACCTGCCGGCCGCCCGGGAGGGGCAGCGCTTCTACATCGGGCGGCGGCACGTGCACGACGCCCAGGGCGACCCGATGGTGATCGACTGGCGGGCACCGGTGTCCCAGCCGTACTACCAGGCGTCGAAGAAGGACCCGCAGGACATCGGCCTGCGGCGGCGCTTCGGCTACACGGGCGGCGACCTCACCGCGTACGAGGACGAGCGCCTGTCCGACCCGGACGAGCTGGAGCGGACCAGCCGGCTGCTCCAGGCGGAGATCGAACGCCCCCGCGTCGGCCCGATGCGGGACATCGTGGCGACGATCCAGCCGGAGCAGGACGGGATCGTCCGCTCCGACCTGTCGGGGACGGTGTGCGTGCAGGGAGGGCCGGGCACCGGGAAGACGGCCGTGGGCCTGCACCGCGTCGCGTACCTGCTGTACGCGCACCGGGAGCGGCTCGCCCGCACCGGGACCCTGGTCATCGGACCGAACCGCTCCTTCCTCCACTACATCGAGCAGGTGCTGCCCGCGCTCGGTGAGCTGGAGGTGCAGCAGGCGACGGTCGACGACCTCGTCGCGCACGTGGAGGTGCGGGGCACGGACGAGGCGGCGACGGCGGTCGTCAAGGGCGACGCCCGGATGGCGGAGCTGCTGCGGCGGGCGGTGCGCTCGCACGTGACGCTCCCGACGGAGTCCCTGACGGTGGTGCGCGGCTCGCGGCGCTGGCGGGTGCCCGTCCATGAACTGGAAGAGATCGTCCGGGAGTTGCTGGACCGGGACATCCGGTACGGCGCTGCCCACGAAGCCCTTCCCCAGCGCATCGCGCACGCCGTCCTGGTGCGGATGGAGGCGGCGGGCGAGGCCCCCGACGACCGGGTGCAGAACGCGGTCGCACGGAACCCGGCGGTGAAGGCCCTGGTGAAGGAGTGCTGGCCGCCCGTCGATCCCGCGAAGCTGGTGCTGCGGCTGCTCGGCGACGCCGACTTCCTCGCGGAACAGGCCGCGGGGCTGCTCACCGAGGACGAACAGAAGCTGTTGCTGTGGGCGAAGCCGGCCCGGAGCGTGCGGAGCGCGAAGTGGTCGGCGGCGGACGCCGTCCTCGTCGACGAGGCGAAGGACCTGGTGGAGCGGACGCACTCGCTCGGGCACGTGGTGCTCGACGAGGCACAGGACCTGTCCCCGATGCAGTACCGGGCGGTGGGCCGTCGCTGCACGACGGGTTCGGCGACCGTCCTGGGGGACCTGGCGCAGGGCACGACGCCCTGGGCGACGGAGAGTTGGGCACGGGCCCTCGACCACCTGGGGAAGCCGGGAGCGCTGGTGGAGGAGCTGACCGCCGGCTTCCGCGTGCCGCGCGAGGTGATCGCGTACGCCTCGCGACTGCTTCCGCACATGTCGCCGGGGCTCGCCCCGGTGGAGTCCGTGCGGGAGAACCCGGGCTCCCTGGAGGTCCGCCCCAGCGAGGCCCTGGACGAGGACGTGGTCGCGGCCTGCGTCGCCGCGCTGGCGCACGAGGGCTCGATCGGTCTGATCGCCGCCGACGCCCGGATCGCGCCGCTCGCGGAAGCGCTGACGGCGGCCGGCCTGGCGTACCTCTCCCCCGGCGAGGAGACCACGGCCGAGTCCCGGCTCACCCTGGTCCCGGCCTCGCTCGCGAAGGGCCTGGAGTACGACTACGTGGTCCTGGACGAGCCGGCGGCGGTCGTCGACGGCGAGCCGGACGAGCGGACCGGCCTGCGACGGCTCTACGTGGCGCTGACCCGTGCCGTGTCGGGCCTCACGATCGTCCATGCGGCGCCGCTCCCGGCCCCGCTGGGTGCGGCATGAGCACCGTCGGGGCGCCCCCCCCCCGGGGGGCGCGGGGGGGGGCCCCCGCGCGGGGCGGCGGCGGGGGGGCCGCCGGGGTGGGGCCGCACCGGCGAGTCGGCTC
>NZ_JBHYMK010000065.1:0-11347 GCF_042743065.1 Streptomyces sp. NPDC058872 | reverse complement strand
GTCTGGCCAAGGGGGCGCCGCCCCCGGCCCGGGGGGGGGGGCCTTGCCCCCCGGGGGGGCCCCCCCCCGGGGCGCGCCGGGGGGGGGCGCCCCGGCGCGGGCCGGCGTCGCGGGGCAGACGGGAGTCTGACGACACGGCCTAGTCGAGACCGCCGGGGGCCTGTCCCCCGGCCGTCCGGCGGGCGAACTCGGGGAGCGCCTGTGACCAGGTGCGGCGGGCGACGGCGGCCAGCACGGGGTTCTTCCCCCGGTAGTGGTGCTCGGTCATGACGCCCCAGCACAGGGCCCAGCCCCGGCCGCGCCCCCAGGTGGCGTCGTCGACCCGCGCGGCCTCGCGGAAGAGGGGTCTGGTGTCCGGGGTGAGGAGCGACCAGGCGGGCATCGTGTCGCAGGCCGGATCGCCCGTGCCGAGGCAGCCGAAGTCGATGACGGAGTGCAGGCGGCCGTCACGGGTGAGGAGGTTTCCGGGGAGCAGGTCGCCGTGGGTCCAGACGGGCGGGCCGTCCCACTGGGGGAGCCGGAGCACCGATTCCCAGGCGGCCGTGGTCCGGGCGGGGTCGAGCGTGCCGTCGGCGCCGAGGGCGCGGATGGCCGCCGGCATGCCGCCCTCCTCCCACTCGGTGACCGGCCCGCCCCGGGAGGAGCCGGGGCCGCCGGTGGCGTCGATGCCGCGCAGGGAGTGCACGAATCTCCCCAACTCCCTTGCGGCGTCGGCGAGATAGGCGATCGGGGCGCGATGGGCGTCGGCCCCGTCCAGCCAGCGGAACACCGACCACGCCCGCTCGTAGCCCGCCCCCGGCACCCCGTGGCCGACGGGCGCGGGTACGGGGAGGGGCAGGTGCGGGGCGAGGCGGGGCAGCCAGCGCTGTTCCTTCTCGGCCTGGTCCGCCGCCCATGCGGCCTTGGGCAGCCGGACGGCGTACTCCTCGCCGAGCCGGAACATGGCGTTGTCGGTGCCGGCGGAGTCCACTGCCCGGACGGGGAGACCCGCCCAGTGGGGGAACTGTGCGGCGATCAGTCGCGTGACGAGCGCGGCGTCGACGGCGGGAGCGGGCATGCGCGGGAGGCTAGCCGGCGCCTCCTCTCGGGGGCCACGGGTTTTCGGACCGGGGCGGGGCGCCCGGGGCTCCCGCCCGGAGGCCCGCCCCGGCGGGGAACGCGGGGCGGGCCTCCGGGCGGGTGGCACGGCGCCCGCCCCGCGCGCCCGCCCCGTACGGGCGGCCCCTCGTCCGGGCCTACGGCGCGTCCAGCGCCTCGCGCCAGGTGCGGACCACGTCCGCGGAGACCGGGGCGGCCCAGCCCCGGGGGCGGGCCGCGCCACCGATGTGGAAGGCGGTGAGGCCGTCCGCGCGGAGGGTCGGCAGGTGGTCGAGGCGGAGGCCGCCGCCCACCAGGATCTGGGGCTCGTACCCCGGCTCGCCCGCGCGGGCGGCCTCGGCCTTCAGGGTGTGGAGGCCGTCGTCGACGCCGGTGGCGGCACCGGCCGTCAGATAGGTGTCGAGGCCGGGGAGGTCGGCGAGCGCCTTGCGGAGCCCGTCGCGGTCGGCGGCCCGGTCGATCGCCCGGTGGAAGGTCCAGCGGCAGCCGTCGAGGACGGCGACCAGGCGCTCCACCGCGACCAGGTCCGGCTCGCCGTCGGGGGTGAGGAAACCGAGGACGAATTCGTCGGCGCCGGCCGCGCGGAGCTCCGAGGCGCGCGCCACCAGGGCGTCGACGTCGCCGGAGGCGAAGCCGTCACCGAGCCGGAGCATCACGCGCAGCGGGATGTCGACGGCGGCCCGGACGGCGGTGAAGGACGCCGTGGACGGGGTGAGCCCGTCCGCCGCCATGTCGGTGACGAGTTCGAGGCGGTCGGCGCCACCGGTCTGGGCGGCGACCGCGTCTTCCTCGTCGAGGGCGATCACCTCAAGGACTGCACGGTTGCTCATCGAGCCCATTCCTCCATGAATGACGGCTACAGGTCTAGTCCAATGAACAGATTAGCCGTGCGCGTGCCCCTCCGCACCGTGCGTGGCACCGGGCGTGGCGACCGGCGCCCGACCGGATGCGCCCGCCGTGACCGTGAAGGCGGCCGTGTGGACCCGACCCCCGTGCTGGAAGTCGAGGAAGAGCCGGTACGTGCCCGCGCTGGGCGCCGTCGCGGTGAAGGAGACGTCCGGGCCGGGGCCGCCCTCGTGGGGGTGCACGTGGAGGTAGGCCAGGTCTCCGTCCCGGAGGGCGACGAGGTGTCCGTACGCGCCGAGGTAGGGCTCCAGGTCGGTGACCGGCTCGCCCGCCTTGGTGACGGTGAGCTTCAACTCGCCCGCCCTGCCGGGGTCGAGCGTGCCGCCCAGCCTGACCTGGTAGCCGTCGACCGTCGCGGTCGGGGCGACGGGGGGCAGCGGCTTCGGGGCGTACGCGCCCGGCACCGCGAGGTCCGCGCCGAGGGTGACCCCCCGTGCGCCGGGGGCGGCGGGCTTGAAGTCGGCGAAGGCCTTGTAGCCGCCGGCGGCCGGCAGGTCGGCGTCCACCGACCAGGTCCCGTCGGGAGCCTTCACCGGGTGCAGGTGGCGGAAGGTGGTGAGGTCGCGCGAGGCGACGATGAAGTGGAGCTCCTTGCCGTGCTCGGTGGCGAAGGCGGTGACCTTCTTGCCGGCCGCGTCCTTGATGGAGAAGCTCAGGGTGCTCCGGCCGGGGGCGGGGGTGGGGGTGTCCAGGGCCAGGGTGTAGCCGGCCTCCGAGACCTGGAGGCCGCCCGGCAGGGCCTCGGCGGCCCCCGCCCCCTCCTCCCCGTGCCCCGCGTGACCGTCCGGCGCCGCCTCCTGCGGCGGCTGCGCCGCGTGTGCGCCGTGCTCGGCCTTCTCCGGCTCCGCGACGGGGCCGACGCCCTTGCCGACCCCGTACGCGGTCCCGAAGGTCGCGGCGAGCGCGGCGGCAAAGGCAGTGATCTTCACTCCGGTGTTCATGACTGCTCTCCCGTACGTGGGTGACATGGGCATCCGGTCGCCCGATGCACTTCACCATACCCCTGGGGGGTATCAAAGTCACGCCGGGCCGTGCTTGCGTCGTATACCACTGGGGGGTATACATGGACTCACGACAAGATACCCCCCAAGGGTATGATTGAAGTGGATCCGATCGAGGAGGAAGCCATGGGCTCCTGCTGCACCCCCGACAACAGCTGCTCGACCACCGGCGGCGAGGCGACCGCCACCGCGGTCGCCGAGGGCACCGTCACCGTCTACGCCGTCTCCGGCATGACGTGCGGCCACTGCAAGAGCGCGATCACCCAGTCCGTCAGCGCCCTGGACGGCGTCATCTCGGTCGACGTCGACGTCGACGGCGGCCTGGTGACCGTGACCACCGGCGGCGCGCCCGACGACGCCGCGATCACCGCGGCCGTCGACGAGGCGGGCTACGAGCTGACCGGCCGGGCCTGATCCGCCGCCGGGCCGACCGGCGCCCCACCGGCGCCCCACGGTCCGCCCGGCAGGCGGCCACCGCCCGCACCACCCCGGCCGCCGGGGTCCGCCCACCACGCCCGGGCCCCGGCCCCCGAACCGCGATCCACGAGGAGCAGACCTCATGACAACGACGACACCCGGCACGGCTCAGGTCGAGCTCGCCATCGGCGGCATGACCTGCGCCTCGTGCGCGGCCCGCATCGAGAAGAAGCTCAACCGGATGGACGGGGTCGAGGCCAGCGTCAACTACGCCACCGAGAAGGCGAAGGTCACCTTCGACGCCGACATCGCCGTCGCCGACCTCATCGCCACCGTCGAGGCCACCGGCTACACCGCCGCCGAACCCGAGCCCGAGCGCCCGGCGCACGACGGCGGCGCGGACGGCCCCTCCGACGAGGAGAAGGCCGACGCGGAACTGCGACCGCTGAAGCAGCGCCTGGTCACCGCCGTTTCGCTCGCCGTGCCCGTGATCGCGATGGCCATGGTCCCCGCGCTCCAGTTCGAGTACTGGCAGTGGCTGAGCCTCACGCTGGCCGCGCCGGTGGTCACCTACGCCGCCTGGCCCTTCCACAAGGCCGCCTGGACCAACGCCAAGCACGGCGCGGCCACCATGGACACCCTGATCTCGGTCGGCACCACCGCCGCGTTCCTGTGGTCGCTGTGGGCGCTGTTCTTCGGCACCGCCGGCACGCCGGGCATGACGCACCCCTTCGAGTTCACGATCGCCCGCACCGACGGCGCCGGGAACATCTACCTGGAGGCCGCGGCCGGCGTCACCGCCTTCATCCTGGCCGGCCGGTACTTCGAGGCCCGTTCGAAGCGCAAGGCCGGCGCGGCGCTCAAGGCGCTGATGCAGCTGGGCGCCAAGGAAGTGACCGTCCTCAAGAACGGTCGGGAGGTCACCGTCCCCACCGCCGAACTCCAGGTCGGGATGCGCTTCCTGGTCCGGCCCGGCGAGAAGATCGCCACCGACGGCACCGTGGTCGAGGGCTCCTCCGCCGTCGACGCCTCCATGCTCACCGGCGAGTCCGTGCCCGTCGAGGTCGGCGTCGGGGACTCCGTGACCGGCGCGACCCTGAACGCCGGCGGTCGGCTGGTCGTCGAGGCCACCCGCGTCGGCGCCGACACCCAACTCGCCCGGATGGCGAAGCTGGTGGAGGACGCGCAGAACGGCAAGGCCGCCGCCCAGCGCCTCGCCGACAAGATCTCGGCCGTCTTCGTGCCGGTCGTCATCGCCCTCTCGCTCGGCACCCTCGGCTTCTGGCTCGGCACCGGTCAGGGCCTCACCGCCGCCTTCACCGCCGCCGTCGCCGTCCTGATCATCGCCTGCCCCTGCGCCCTCGGCCTCGCCACCCCGACCGCCCTCATGGTCGGCACCGGCCGCGGCGCCCAGCTCGGCATCCTCATCAAGGGCCCCGAGGTCCTGGAGACCACCCGCAAGGTCGACACGATCGTCCTGGACAAGACCGGCACCGTCACCACCGGCCGGATGACCCTCCTCAAGGTCCACACCGCCGACGGCACCGACGAGACCGACGTCCTGCGCCTGGCCGGCGCACTGGAGCACTCCTCCGAGCACCCGATCGCCCAGGCCGTGGCCGGCGGCGCCGCGGCCAAGGTCGGCACCCTGCCGGTCCCCGAGGACTTCGCCAACGTCCCCGGTCTCGGCGTGCAGGGCGTCGTCGAGGGGCACGCCGTCCTGGTCGGCCGCGAGAAGCTGCTCGCAGAGTGGGCGATGGAGCTCCCCGCCGGCCTCAAGTCCGCGAAGGAGAAGGCCGAGCGGGACGGCAAGACCGCCATCGCGGTCGCCTGGGACGGCAAGGCCCGTGCGGTCCTGGAGGTGGCGGACGCCGTCAAGGAGACCAGCCCCGAGGCCATCAGGAGGCTCCGCGCCCTCGGCCTCACCCCGATCCTGCTCACCGGCGACAACACGGCGGTCGCCGAGGCCGTCGCCGCCGAGGTCGGCATCGACGAGGTCATCGCCGAGGTGATGCCCCAGGACAAGGTCGACGTCGTCAAGCGGCTGCAGGAAGAGGGGCGTTCGGTCGCCATGGTCGGCGACGGCGTGAACGACGCCGCCGCACTCGCCCAGGCCGACCTGGGCCTGGCCATGGGCACCGGCACGGACGCCGCCATCGAGGCCGGCGACCTGACATTGGTGCGGGGAGACCTGCGGGCCGCGGCCGACGCGATCCGGCTCTCCCGCAAGACGCTCGGCACCATCCGCTCGAACCTCTTCTGGGCCTTCGCCTACAACGTGGCCGCCCTGCCGCTCGCCGCGGCCGGCCTGCTCAACCCGATGATCGCGGGTGCGGCCATGGCCTTCTCCTCGGTCTTCGTGGTCGGCAACAGCCTCCGGCTGCGGGGCTTCCAGGCCGCCGACCGCTGATCCCCGTGAATCGCCGAACCCCGAGGAGCCCGTCGTGGCCGGTTACGGACAGCACAAGGAAGACATCATCAGACGCCTGAGGCGGATCGAGGGCCAGGTCAGGGGGGTGCAGCGGATGGTCGACGAGGACGTGTACTGCATCGACGTCCTCACCCAGGTCTCCGCCATCAACGCGGCCCTCCAGTCCTGCGCGGTGGCCCTCCTGGACGAGCACCTGAGCTGCTGCGTCACGGAGGCCATCGCCCAGGGCGGGGACCAGGCGAAGGTGAAGGTGGGCGAGGCCTCCAAGGCCATCGCCCGGCTCATCCGGACGTGACGGAGGGGCCGGGGGCTCCCGGAGGAGCCCCGAAGCGGGGTCAACCGCTCTTGCGCGAAGGGCAGTCGGCGGACAGCGTGAGGCTCAGCCGGAGACAGAGGCCGAGCAGCTGGCGGAGGAGCACCCACTCCACCGATCCGGGCAGACCGGAGTCGCAGGCCTTCGTACAAGGGCGGTTCTCCATGAGGGTCACCATCCCGCCATTGTACCCCTGGGGGGTATACCTGGGCGAGGAGGGCGGCCCGTACGATGAGCCGCCCGCAAGGGGAGGGGATGCACGTGCGCCGGCTGGGAGAGCTGGAGGCCGAGATCATGGACCGACTGTGGGACTGGCAACGGCCCGCCACGGTCCGCGAGGTCGTCGACGACATCAACCGGGGGCGCCGGGTCGCCTACACGACGGTGATGACGGTCGCGGACATCCTCCACCGCAAGGGCTGGCTCCGTCGCGAGAAGTCCGGCCGGGCCTGGCTGTACGAAACGGTCCGCAGCCGCGAGGAGTACACCGCCGGCCTGATGCGGGACGCCCTCGGCGACAGCCAGGACCGCCCCGCCGCCCTGCTCCGCTTCGTCGAGGCCATCTCCGACGAGGACCTGGCCGCCCTGGACGCCGCGCTCCGCGCCGCCCGGGGGAACCAGGACCCGGCCGCCGGGAACCAGGACCCGGCCGCCGGGGAGCGGGTCCCGCAGCACGGGAACGGGGCGCACGCCGGTGAGCCGGAACCGCGTCCCGGGCACGGGCAGCGGGCGGGGAACGGGGCCGGCGCGTGAACCACCACCTGCTCGTCCCGCTCGGTTTCGCGCTCCTCACCGGCTTCCTGGTGCCGCCGCTCGTGGTCCGGGCCCGCTGGGCCCAGCAGGCCCCGCGGCTCGCGCTCGCCGTCTGGGCCGGCTGCGGCACCGTGTTCGCGGGCGCGACCTCCCTGGTGCCCGCCCAACTCGTCCTGACCGACGACGGTGGCCACCGGCTCGCCGACATGCTGCTCACCCTCCGCCCGCCCACCCCGCACCAGCTGCTGCACCTCGACGACCGGGAGCGGTTCGCCGCCTTCCTCGCCCTGCTCGTCCTCTCGGTGCCCACCGCCGCGTTCCTCCGCCGCCTCGCCCGGGCCCGACGGACCCGGACCAAGCACGCGGAGGTGCTGCGGCTCGTCGGACGGTACGACCCCGCCCTGCGCGCCACCGTCCTCGACGACGAGCGGCCCGCCGTCTACTGCCTGCCCGGCCGGTCGCGCCGGGTCGTGGTCTCCTCGGGCGCGGTGCACGCCCTGACCCCCGCCCAGCTCGCGGCGGCCCTGGCGCACGAGCGGGCGCACATCGCGGGACGGCACCACCTCCTGGTCGCGGCCGCGGAGGCCTTCGCGGCCGTCGCCCCGCGGCTCCCGCTCGCCCGGCACGGCGGGACCGCCGTGCCCCTGCTGCTCGAAATGGCCGCGGACGACCGGGCCCTGCGGCGGTGCACGCGGGACGCGCTCGCGACGGCGCTCTACGCACTGGCGTCGGGGCGGGCACCACGGTCCGCGTTCGCCGCGGGCGGGCCCTCGGCGGCGCTGCGGATGCGACGCATCCTCACCCCGCACGGCGCGGGACACCCCGTCCTGCGCGGACTGCTGTCGATCGCGGCGGCCGTCCTTGCCGTGGCCCCCCTGGCCATCGCCTGCTGCTCCTTCCCCCGGTAATCACGAACAGCACTATTTACTAAGTGAATTCGTAGATTTCCCATCGACCGCGGCTCGTCGAATTCGCCGCTATCGTGGGTACGTTGGGGCAAGGACTCGGCACGTCGAAGGGTGCACGACCAATGCAGCTCGCTGGCGTTCGCACGGCAGCGGCCGGCGACGCGACGACCATATCCAGACTGCTTGCCGACATCATTCGGAGCAGCTACGCCGGAATACTGGATGAAATCCCGATGCGACGGCTGATCTCGGCCCAATGCGCGCTCCCCCGCATACGGGCGGAAATTGAAATTCCGGGAGGGGCGCCCGGCTGGCTCGGCTGGCTGGTCGCCACGGGCCCGGAGGGCACGGTCGTCGGCGTCGCCGCGGGGGGCGTGCCGGTGCCCGGCGAGGGCGAGCTGTACGCGCTGGCGGTGGCGCCCGGATCCCGCCGCGCCGGGGTCGGTACGGCCCTGTTGGCGGCGGCGACCGAGCGGATGCGGGGCCACGGCGCCCGGGAGCAGCGGGTCGAACTCCCGGCGGCGGCCGACCCCTCGCTCCCCTTCTACTCCCGTCTGGGCTTCACGGCCCTCGCGCCGAAGCGCTGGAGCAGACCGCTCGACTGAGACCGACCGTGGCAGATCCACGCCATCGCGTGTTCACGCAACCCGATCCGATGGATCGGGGTTCGTCCGCAGGTCAGGATGGTTCCAGCGGTGCGGGCCCGGCGGCACGGGTCCCCCGCCCGGACGGCATGGACCGAGCGAGCCCCTGGAGGAGCGATGCACACACCGAGCGGCACTTCCCTGCCCGTCGTGCCCGCAGCGCTCGCTCCGGTCCTGCCGTCCCGATGCGGTCACGACCGGGAGCCCGCTCCCGGAGCGGGCATCCGGATCACCGCCGACACCCTTCCCGGGCTGGAGTCGGTCTCCCCGGCCGACGAGGACTCCGTCTGGCTGCACGACGCCCTGCTCGGTCCGCACAGCGCGGACATCGTCCGGTACCTCGGTCTCGCCCGCTCCACCGGCGGACCCGTCCTGGACCTCGGCTCCGGCGCGGGGCGGCTCGCCGTCCCGTTCGCCCGGCACGGCTTCGCCGTGGAGGCCGTGGACCGGGACGCCTCGGCCTTGGAGCGCCTCGACGACTGGGCCCGCCGGATCGGCCCGCAGGTGGCCGGGCTGGTGGTCACCCACCGGGCGGACCTCGCCGGGCTCCGCCTCGAAGGCAGCTACCGGCTGGCGCTGCTGGCCGGCGCGATGGTCACCGCCGTCCCGCCGGCCAGCCGTTCCGCGCTCCTGCGGGAGGTCGCCGCCCACCTGGAGGCGGGCGGGGCGCTCGCCCTCGACTACACCGTGCACCAGGTGCCGGACCTGATCGCGGAACCGCAGCGGACCTGGGCCTTCCAAGTGCCCCGGTTCGACGGCATCGACGAGTGGGTGGTGGCCCGGCAGGTGTTCGACCTGCGGTCGATGAGCGAGCGGATCACCTACTACGCGACCAGGACCGGGAAGCTGTCCACGGAGCGGGTGGTGCTGACCACCGACAAGTGGATCGTCGATCCCGAGCGGCTCGCGGCCGAGCTGCACGCGGCGGGACTGCACGTCGAGGGTCGGCGCCGCCACCGCATCGACGAGCGGACCGAGTCGGTCCTGCTGGTGTGCCGGACGGACGGCTGACCCGACGGCGGGGCGGAGCCGGCGAACGGCCGAAGAGCGACTGCCGGGGTGGAGGGGCAAGAGGTACGATGCCAGCAAAGGTTTGAGCCGACCAGATTGCGGGCGGAAAAGGTGGCGGTCGTGAAGGAGCTGACGGGCCGCGAGGCGGTGATCCAGCACCTGCGTGACGTGGGGCTGCGGGTCACGGGCCCGCGCCTGGAGGTGCTCACGGTGCTCGCCGCCGGCGGACACCTCGACGTCGAGGCGATCACCACGACGGCCCGCGAGCGGCTCGGCACGCTGACCAGCCAGGCCGTGTACGAGATGCTCCGGCACTTCCAGGAGACCGGTCTGGTCAGCAAGTTCGACCGGCCGGGCCTGCCCGCGGTCTTCGAGATCTCCGGGCCGGCCCACCAGCACGCCCTGTGCACGGGGTGCGGCCGGGTGGAGAACGTCGTGGCGACCGCGCCCGAGCCGCCCCGCGGCGCCCTGCCCGGGTGGCGGACGGAGGACGCGGAGGTCGTCTTCAAGGGCTTGTGCCCCGACTGCCGGGCCGACGGATCCGCCGGCTGAGCCCCCCGGTCGGCACCGCGTCGACCGCCCCCGGGCGGCCCGCCGGCGACCCGTCGGAGCCCGGCGTGAGCCACCGTCAACTCCGTGCGTGGCGTTCGATTTTGTGGCAGGGTCTAGCGGGGCGATTCAACGGGATCCGGGTGGGATCCGAGGGGAGTCTGCTGCGCCGTGTCCAGAAACGCCGCCGTGACCCGCACGGGTAGCGATCAGGCACTCGCCGTCTACCAGGAGCTGCGCGCCCGTCCCGAAGCAGGCTTCGACGAGGTCGCGGACCGTCTGGAACTCTCGGCCGACGAACGGGAGCGGTGCCGCCAGGAACTCGCCTCCTTAGGACTGACCGCCCCACCGGCCCCGGACCCCTCGGACCGTCGGGAGGGTCCGGACCCCCGCCCCGTCGTCGTCGATCCCGATGTCGCACTGTTGCGGTTGCTGCGCCGGGAGCGTGACCGGCTCCAGGACCGCCTCGCCGCGACGAGCCGCGCGCACACCGCCCTGGAGGCGCTCGCCGGGCCGTTCCTGCGGGCCGGGGCCGCGCCCCGCTCCGAGGTCGAGGTGGAGATCGTCACCGACCGGCAGCGGGTGCTGCGCGAACTGGCCGACCTCACGACGTCCGTGCGCACCGCCGTCCACGTCATGCACACCGGTTCCGTGCGGCGCGAGGACATGGCCGCCGAGCTGGAGCGGGACCGCTCCCGGGCCGCCCGCGGGGTCCGGGTCCGCGCCATGTACAGCCGGCGGGTGGGCACCGTGCCGGAGATGGGCCAGCACCTGGACGACCGGGCGGCGCTCGGCGTGGAGCTGCGCCTCTCCCCCGTCGTGCCGATGAACATGGTGCTGGCGGACGAGAACTTCGCGCTGCTGCCGACGGACCCGCACGACCCGGACTCGCCCACCATCCTGGCCCGCGGCCCCGGGCTGGTCCGCTCGTACCTCGCCCTGTACGAGTACTGCTGGCAGGCGGCCTCCCGCCACGGGGAGGAACCGGGGCAGTCCCGCGGAGACGGGCTCTCCGACCAGCAGCGGGCCGCGCTGCAGATGCTCGCCTCGGGGATCAAGGACGAACAGATCGCGCGCAGCCTGGGCGTTTCGCTGCGGACGGTGAGTCGTCTGCTGTCCGAGGTGATGCAGGAGTTGGGGGCGGCCAGCCGCTTCGAGGCCGGCGTCAAGGCCGCTCGGCTGGGATTGCTGACCGGCGAGGGGCCGGAACCCGTGCCCTAGTACTCCAGTCTGGTTTCGCGATCTTGTGGCGACCCTGGCTGGGAACGGGTACGGCCACCGCGTGATCATCGGTTGGTGTGTGGACAAACGAAGAT
>NZ_JBHYMK010000064.1:0-44575 GCF_042743065.1 Streptomyces sp. NPDC058872 | reverse complement strand
TCGTTTGTCCACACACCAACCGATGATCACGCGGTGGCCGTACCCGTTCCCAGCCAGGGTCGCCACAAGATCGCGAAACCAGACTGGAGTATTAGCCGGCGGGTAGTGCTCTTGAGCTGTTATCGCGAGGTCTTCGGTGAAGGCTTCGAGTGCGCCGACAGCGGCAACGACGACAGCGCGGTTCAGAGCCGAGTGCTCCGCTCCGGGCTGTCCGCTCCCTCGTTTGCCCTGCGCCTGCCGCTCGGTGGTCTTCTGGGTGAGACGTTCCTGGGTCGCTCGGTGGATGAGCTGTGCGTCCCGGAGGTAGTCGGTCATCTTGTCCAGTGGGGACTGGAGAGGGTGCAGTAGGAGTGCCACGCGAAGCCCTTCGGGGAGTGCGGAACGCCATAAACGGTGCTGGGGTGCGGCTGACCCTGAGAATATGGCGCGGTTTCTGAGATCTCACAGAACGACAAGGGATATCAGTTCGCCGGGGGCAGACAGGAAAGATGCCTGAAAGACTGGCCAACGGGGGCAGGGGCATGTCAACGTAGACGACCTTGCAAGAAACTCCAGGTCAGAGAGGTGATTGCTCGTGACCGTGGCTCCTGTGAGCCCTGGATTCTCCACGAATGTAGAAGCTCTGCGACTCCGTGAGTGGCAGCTCGGTCCCGGCCAGCCCACGCTAGTGATGGACCAGTTCTCCGCGGAGGACTTCCACCTCATCGTGGATGATCGCGCGGACGTACACGTCAGCAGCAAGGACGGCCGGTTCTACCTCGGCTGGTTCCCGCTCGGTCGTCCCGGCGCCAACGGCGAGGGATGGAAGATCGCCGTCACCGGCACGGCCAAGGTACCTGGCTACCACGTGTCGTTCGACACCGAGACACCGGCCGAGATCGTGGCCGCCACCGTGGCACGCGTACTGGAGACCTCACGTCGCGTGTGACGGAGCAGGTGCACCAGCCTTTGCTCCTTCCGAGCCCGGCGGCCGGCTGAGAGCCACCGGCCGCGTACCTATCGCCCGCTGCATTTGCCCCAGGAGGCTATTCGTGACGTCCCCGGAGATCACCGTCGGCAGTCTCATCGACCTGCTGTCCCGATGCGACCGTGACGCTCCGGTTCGCCAGGCCATGAACCCCTTCTTCCCGACCGCGCACCGCCTGACACAGGTTGTGCAGTCCGTGGACGCGACCGGCCAGACCGTCGTATACCTCGCCGAGGGCCGCGACGAGAACGCCCAGCTCGGCCACCTGCCACCCGAGGTCGCTGTCGCCCTGACCTGGCAGGGCCCCGTCCAGGCACCCCCACGCCGCCCCCGCCGCACCGCCGGCGGCAAGTAGACCCGCACCGAGCCCTTGGAGGCGCCCCTGTCCCCCGACATTCCGCCCATCTCGTCCCATGGCCAGCCCGAGTTCTGGGTCGGTCCCCGACACCTTGCCGGTGACGATGGCAGTCTCTACGACACCGTCGCCGACACGCTCGCCGGCCTGGGCTGGGCGAGCCTGACGGTCGTCCGTGGTCGCCATGAGCCGGACGAAGCGTGGGAGGACCGTCAGGTCCTGCGCAGCACCGTCCTGCACATCAGCCCGGACCGCCTCCGGTGGGCCCAGTGGAGTCTGGCCGATGAGCCGTTCTACCTGGGGGAGCTGCCGATCGCCTGGCAGGTCTCCGCCCGCGCGGAGATGAGCAGTCCGCTTGCTGGATGGTCGGCCTACTTCACCCCCGATGTCCCCGGCGAGGCCGTGGCCGACTTCCTCGTCGCGCTCGACGCCCGCGACCAGCCCGTCGAGCCGCTCGCCGGCCCGGAGGTGGTCCTCGACGCCGTCGCCGCACACGGATGGCTCCGTGACATCGACCAGCCGCAGGCGGTAGCGACCGACCCGACGTTCACCTCGCACCTCAGCCTCGGTGAGGTACCGCCTCTCATCCAGGACGGCGACCCGCGTGTCCTGACCACGAACGCGGGTGAGGCGGGACCGCCAGGTTGGCAGGCATGGGCCGAGCCCGTGCTCGGGGCACCGTGCCTGTGGGTGGCGTCCTTTGGCCCCAGCGCTCCGCACGACCTGGTCGCCGCCTTTGCCGCCTCCCTCAGCTCGACCGCACCGGTCCTGCGCCGGGTCTTGCCCGAGGCCACCCGGGATCGGCTCCTGAGCTGCCCCGAGTTTCGTAGAGTCCGGTGATCTTGTTTCAGGCGGACTGCGGGGTCTGTTCCTGGCTCCGCCAGAAGGCTTCTTCGTACTCGGCGGGCGGTACGTAGTCGAGCGCGGAGTGAAGGCGTTCTTCGTTGTACCAGGTGATCCACTGGAAGATCGCCCGCTCGACCTGGTCGACGTCCTTCCAGGGACCCTGCATCTCGATCAGCTCGGCCTTGAAGGTCCCGTTCAGCGCCTCGGCCATCGCGTTGTCATACGAGTCCGCGACGGAGCCGACGGAGGCGGAGGCGCCGATGTCGGCGAGCCGGTCGGTATACCGAATCGACACGTATTGCGACCCGCGATCGCTGTGGTGTATCAGTCCGGAGTCCTTCTTGATCCGGCGCCGCCAGAGCGCCATCTCCAGTGCATCCAGCGGGAGTTCGGTCCGCATGTGGTTCGCGACCTGCCAGCCGACGATCATCCGCGAGTACACGTCCAGGACGAACGCCACATACGCCCATCCCGACCAGGTGCGGACATACGTCATGTCCGCGACCCACAGCTGATCGGGCCGGGAGGCGGTGAAGTCGCGGTCGACCAGGTCCGGCGGACGCGGCGCCGACGGTTCCGGAATCGTGGTCCGGCGCCGCCGGCCACGGATGACGCCCTCCAGGCCCAGCTCGGCCATCAGCCGCTCGACGGTGCAGCGGGCCACCCCGTGGCCCTTGCGCCGAAGCGCGCGGGTGATACGGCGGGCGCCGTAGGTGCCGCCCGATTCCGTGTGGACCTCTTCGATCAGCGGCATGAGCTGCTCGTCCCGGAGCCGTCGGGCCGACTTCGGCCGCTTCTTGCGGGCGAAATACGTCGACGGCGACAGCTCCAGCACCCGGCAGACGGGATCGACCCCAAGGCCCCTCTCGCGCAGGTGGTCGATCACCTGCTCGGCCTCGTCCGGGGACGGTCGATCTCCTGGGCAAAAAACACCGAGGCGGCTTTCAGGATCTCGTTCGCCCGCCGCAACTCCGCTACTTCTTTACGGAGTTGCTTGAGCTCGTCCAGCTCGGCGGTGGTGAGCCGGTCGTCCCGCTCGCCGCGGTCGGCCTCGGCCTGGCGGACCCAGCCTCGCAGGGCCTCCTTGTGGATGCCCAGGTCCTTCGCGACGTGCGCGATCGGGCGGCCGGTGGTGCGGACCTCGCGGATCGCGCGCTCGCGCAGTTCGTCCGGATATTTACGGGGTGCTGCCATGGTGCTGGTGGATCTCCTTCGCCAGGACCGTAACCCTGGCATCAGGGACTCCACAAATCTCAGTACAGCTCATCCTTCGCGCGCCAGCCATTTAACGCCTGGCGGCCACCTTCTCGCGCGACGCGCACAGCCCGGCTTCTCCCTATGGGAGGGCCGGGCTTCTTGCTGCTCGCGCCCCGTGCCCAGGCGCCGCCCGGTCAGGGCTGGTCCTGGTGCTGGTCCCGGCGGCATGTGCTGTTGAGCGTGTTGATCAACGCGAGGATGCCCCCGACGAGCAGGTCGGGGGCGTCCGTGGGTTAGTGCCGGTCAGGTGGTCGCTGTGGCCTTGGCGAGGGCCGTGCCGAGGTGGCGGTCGACCAGTGCCGGCGAGCCCGAGACGATCAACAGCAGACTGCCGTCACGGATCGCGGTCTGCTTCACCACGGTGCTCCGTCCTCCGGCGGTGAACGTCAGGAGCTGGCTCCACTGCTCGTCACCGAGACCGTGGGGCGCGGGCAGCTTCCGCGTGGAGACGTCGATCGGGGTCCCACCCGCGACGACCTGATAGCTCGGGCAGCCGGTCATGGCGTCGGAGATCCGGCTTATGCCGTCGGACAGCTTGTTCGCGCTGTCGCTGTACAGCTCCTCCGAGAGTTCGGAGGAGCCGTCGGCGTAGGTGAAGGCGGCCTTCGCCTTGCGCGGGAAGGCGAGCGTGCCGCCGGTCGCCGCGTCGCCGCCCAGCTTGCTCAGGGCCGGGCAGCCGACGACGGTGATGTCGTCGTGCTGGGCGGCGCGCTCCGGCTTGTGCACGTAGCCGCCACCGAGATCGCTCTCGTCGAGCAGGCGCCTCTCCAGGATGTCCGAAGACAGCAGAGCGGCGTTGCGGTCGGAGAGGGCCGGCTTCTCGGAGGGGACGGAGGAGGGGGTGTCGGACTTCGTGTCGGCGGTGGTGCTGGAGCACGCGGACACGGCGAGAAGAGCGGCGGTGATGCCGAGGGCGGTGGTGGCGACGCGAACGCGCATGACGGAACTGACCCCTTGGTGCTAGGCGACGGGTGGTCAGTGCGGGCCCGTGGGCCCGGTGGGGTTGTAGGGGTGGGGGTCAGTGGCCGAGGTGGCGCAGGCAGTCCTCGAACGTGGCATGCGTCGCGTCTGCGGGCCCGGCACTCCGGTTGTACCAGGCGGTGTCGAGGCGGTTCTCCTGCTGCTGGTGGCCCGCCGGGCAGCGCAGCCAGATCTGATCGCGGGTGGACAGGACGAGCCAGTTCCGGTACGCGCCGCACTCGGTGCAGGCGACCATCTCGTCGTCGAGGACGAGCGGCTGCTTCCAGGGCATCATCCTGCCGTCGAGCTGGTCGTGGCTGGGCACCCGCAGGTCCGGCGGAAGGAAGTCGTCCATCGGGGCGGCCTGCTCAGCGGGCTCGGGCTCGGTCGGCGGCCCCCCGATGCCCGGCGGGACCTGGTCCTGCAGCCGCGCCGACATCTCGAAGAATCGGCGCTGCGCCTCGCTGGGCTCCGCCGCCCGGCGGCGTATCCGGTGAAACATCCTGACGTCCTCCTCTGCCTCGTCCTTCTCGCGTCATGATCGTGCCCCACGCCGCCGGGAGGTTCAATTCACAAAGTCTCCAGTGGCCTGGAGGCGGCGGTGGCCCTGTTGCTGGCGGTGTGCTGGCACGGCGGTACGGCATGTGCTGGAGGGTTCACCGGGTCTTTCCGGCGGTGCCCTCCGCGCTGCGACGCCGGCCAGGGGCAGAGGGTCGGGATGCCGCCCGGCTCGTGGGGGACGAGCCGTCTGTTGTGCCGTACGCGGGCAGGTCCGAGGCGTCGGCGGGCAGATCGGCCATCCGCCGCATCCGCCAGACCAGCACGTCGCTCACTGACTCCGCGGTGTCGAGTTCGCGGCGCTCGACCGCGTTGGACAGCAGGGCGGCCGGGTCGTGGCCGGCGGCTTCGGCGTCCGCGATGGTCGCGGCCAAGGCGTACCAGCCGGGTTCGGCGAGGATCTGCTCGGCCAGGGCGGGCAGTGCCTCGCGTAGCACGACCGTCTGTCGCTGGAGCAGGGGCCGGTTCAGGCGCCGGCCTCGCTGGTAGAGCACGCCCAGGGGGTGGGCGGCGGCGGCCTGGTAGGCGGAGCGCAGGTGCTCGGCGGCCCGCGCGGCGGCGACGGCCTGCTGCGCGTGGCCCTTCTTCGCGTGCCAGTGGGCGGCGGTGGTGATCAGGAAGAACAGCATGTCGATGGCCATGGCGGTGGTGGCTCCGTCCTCGCCGCGGCCGAGGGCCGGACCGCCGTGGACGAGGTCGCGGGCGGCCTGGCGCAGGGCGCGGTCGTGCCCTCGCACGGCGCGGACGTGCGAGCGTGAGGCCCGTTCGAACGCGGTGGCGGCGTCACGCAGTTCGCTGCGGGTGTGAGCGGCAGACGTCTTCGCGAGGGCGTCCAGGATCTCGCCGGCCGCGGCGATGTGGGCGGCTGCGACCGCGTCGTCACCGTGCTCGATGACGAGCACGGCCTGCCACGCGGCCGATGCCGCCCGGCGACGGGCGCTAGCCGGGGTGCTCGACCCCGAAGGAGCCGCGTCCTCGCGTCGGGGAGCGGCGGCGTCCTGGGCGTCGCCGGACCAGCGCTCCCGGATACGGGGCAGTGAGAGGTCGGGGGCGAGGCGGGCACCGGGGTAGAACACCGGCTCGCCGTCCTTGTTCCGGTCGTCGGGCAGCGCGACCTTGTACCCGAGGAGGTCCCCGGAGGGCGCGGCGCGCTTGCGGATCAGCAGGCCGGCGTCGGCGAGCCGGTCGAAGAACTCCTCCTCGCTACTCGCCCCGGCCACCGCCCGCCGCACCGTCTCACGGAGTTCTTCGCGGGCGGTGCGCTCACGGCCCTGACGCTCGGCCTTGTGGCGTTCGGCGCTGGTGGGCCGCTGAGCGGCGGTGCCGTCCCCGGGCGCGACCTCGTGAAGGCCGAGTTCCTTCTCGATGAGCCGGGCTTCGGCCTGGGCGCGGGTGCCCGAGCGGAAGTCGTCGGGGCGTCGGCCGTCCTCGGCCACGAGCGTGGCCACGATGTGGATGTGGTCGTCTGCGTGCCGCACGGCGGCCCAGCGGCAGCCGGGCTGTCCGTCGCCGGGGTCGATGCCGGTGGCGGCGACGATCCGGCGGGCGATACCGGCCCATTCCTCGTCCGACAGCGTCCGGTCGCCGGGGTCTGCGCGTACGGAGGTGTGCCACACGTGCTTGGCCGGGCGGGCGTGCCTGGGGAGGGCTTGGACGGGTTGGTCCAGGAGCTGCTGGAGGGCCTTCAGCGTGGCGTTCGGGTCGCGACCGGGGTCGGGGGCCATGCCGTCGAAGGAGGCGACGAGATGCGGGTCGATGTGCTCCTCGTGCTTGCCGGGGCCGTAGAGGTAGGCGAGCAGGCCGATGGTCCGGTCGCCGGGGTTGTTGACGCTGGGGATCATGTTGCCTGCCGCTGTTCGAGGACGGCGGTCGCGGCGGCGTGCACGGCGTCGGCGGCCCGCCGTACGGCCGCGAGGCTTGCCTCCAGCTGAGGGATGGTGGCATCGGCACCGGTATTGAGGGCCTTCGTCATCTGGTTCAGGTTGCTGCCGGCCCAGCCGAGCTTGCGCCGGCTGTCGAACAGCGCGGTCAGGACATCGCGCTCGGTGGCGATCTCTGCGTCCGTTCGATCGAGATCTCGGGCCGCGGCGAGCGCGGCACGAGCGAGGAAGCCGCCGACGGTCAGGTTGCACTGGGCGGCGGCGGAAACGATCAGAGCGCACTCGGCGTCGTTGAAGCGGGTTGTACGCAGGTGACGGCGCTTCTTCTCGGGCGGCTGACGTGGACGCTGACGGGCAGAACGCTCGCGAGGCTCACGATTCGACTTGCGTTCCCCCTCAGGCTTCGATCCGCCCTCGGTCGAAGCCTCCAGGACCTGCGCCCCCCGGTGCAGGTCCTCTCCCGCCCCTTCAGGGGCGGGCTTGGCGGAAGTACTACTTCCGCCCCAACTTGCTCGCCCCGAGACCGAGTTGTGGTCGCGAGCAGGTTCCGGGGTGGTGCCGTTCTGGATCGGGTACGTCATCGGGATTCGGGCCTCGTGGAACGGATGTGGAGCTGGATGGCGGCGGCCAGTCCGAGGACGTCGGCCGGTCCCGCAAGGACGCGGACCGGGCCGTCGGGACGGCCCTGGACGAGCCACTGGCCGGTGGGCACGAGAGCAGCGGCGTGCACGAGCCGCCGACGGACCAGGACGTCCGCCCAGGCGCCGGCCTCGGCGACCGTGGGCTCGGATGACCGAGGAGAAGGCGGAATCACGGCGTACCTCCATAAGCGGGGCGGTGGCCCGGCGCGAGGCCGGGCCACCCATGGCGGATAGGGGCGTTGAGCTGCGTCTTTGCAGGCTCAACCGCACTCGGGGCAGCGCCCGACATGACCGCTGAGGGCCCGGGCCATCCGCTGCTTCGCCGATGCGGCCTGCTTCGCGCTGGACTTCGCCGCCGGACTGCCCTCGTGCCGCTTGGAATGGGCGAGCATGAAGCCGATCTCCCGCTCGAACTGCGTACGCATGCGGGTGAAGTAGTGGCAGGTCTTCATCGGACGGTGCTCCTTGTCGTGGTGACGTCTTCGGTGCGCAGCTCCTGCAAGACCAGGCCGAGCCGGTCGTTCCCGACCCCCGTCAGGCCCTGGCGGCGGATGATCTCGCGCAGCTGCACTCGGGTGATGGCTCCGTTGCCGTCGCGTTCGAGCAAGGCAGGGACATGGGGGCGCACTTCGTGGACGAGCTGGCGCTCGGACTCGCCCAGCTCACGTGCCGGGGGCTGCGACTGCTGGAGGCGGGTCCGGGCCCGCTTCTCCTTCACCTTGGTCCGGGACTTCCGGGTCGGCTTCCGACGGAGTGGGACCTTGTGTCCTCGGTCCTGGGTGGTGTCGGTCCCGGACCGGGGGGTGGTCGGTCCTCGGTCCTGGGTGGTGTCGGTCCCGGACCGGGGGGTGGTCGGTCCTCGGTCCTCGGCGGTGTCGGTCCCGCACTCCGAAGGGCTCGGTCCCCGGTGAGAATCTGGGTCCTGAGCTGCAGCTTCTCGTGCTGGGGCATCGGGACCGGCGGATTCGGTCCTCGGGACCGCGCCGTCTTCGGACGGCTCGGTCCCCGCGAGTGTTTCCGTTTCGCCGCCCGCGGTCCTCGCCCCGGGTTTGACGTCCCGGTCCGCGTTGCAGGGGACCGGTCCCCGAGAAGTCTTCGGTCCTCGGTCCCGGACCGGCTCGTCGGGACCGTGGCCACAGACCGACGCATTCGATGCTGGCTGTGCGGGGACCGTCGCTGCCGCCGTGCCGCTGTCCACAGCGGACCAGGGAGAAGGAAGCGGGACCGTGGCGAGCGCGAGCGCGTGTCGCCGAGCGGCGAGCTGGTCGAGCAGCTGTGCGCGTTGGAGGGGGTCGGTACCCACCGAGGCCCTGTCGATCGCCTTCGACAGACGCCGGGTCAGCCGCCGGCCGCGACGGCTGGCCTGCTGCTCTGGGGTGCGCTCGGCGAGACGGGCAGCGAGAGCGACTGCGCGGGAGGTGGCCCGGTCCCGGGTGATCTGCGCGGCGTCGCGGTCCCGAGCGGCGACGCCCAGCCGAGACAGCAGCCGCTCGCGTGCCTCTCGGCTCAGGACGGCGAGCACCCCGTTTGAGGCGGCGCCGGGGGTGTGAAGACGCAGCTCGATGCCCATGGCGAGGTGCCACAGCATGGCCGCCATGACCGGGCCGACGAAGGCCCGGACGGTACCGCCGATGGGACCGCTCTCGGCATAGGCGGGGATCACCTGCACCCCGGTGATCACCCAGACCAGGGTGCCGGGCAGGCCGGGGGCGCCCTGGGTGGCCAGGTTCTGGCGTGCCATGAGCGCGGTCGCGAACAGGGCCAGTTCCGCGGCGGCGAACATGCCGGCGCGCTCGGCGGTGCCGGCCATGTTGAGGTAGTCGGCCGCGAAGCGCCAGCTCGTGTCGGCGCTGTAGGCGGTGCAGCCCAGGGCAGCGAGGGCGGCGACCTTGACCGCCGGGCCGCCGAGGCGCTTTCGCGGGCGGCTTCCCCGGCGCCGGATCGTCCAGGTGATCAGCACCAGGGCGAAGGCGGCGGGGACGCCGGCGACGAGCAGGAGCGGGAAGTCCAAAGGGGCCCCCAGGGACAGGACGGGGTGGGTCATGCGGCCTTTCCGAAAGAGGCGGACGTCACGGTCGGCGCTGCCTGGCGGGGCACCGGCCGCCGGGTGCCGGGCTTGGCGGATACAGGGCTGCCTACTGCCGGAGCGGTCTTCTTCCGCTTCTTCTTGGGGCGGGGCACATCGTAGGTGCGGTCGCGGTCGAGGACCTTGTTGGCCGATTGCCGGAGGAGGTCACGGGCGTGCTTGGGGCTGATCTGCAGGCCGGCGGCGAGCCGGGCGGGTCGCCAGCCGCGGACGTAGGCGTGGTCGATGACGACCTGGCGCTCGGCCTCGGTCAGGTGGACGTCGCGGCCCAGGAAGAATCCAGTTATGCGCCGGTAGTCGAGGCGCTTGGGCAGCCCGTCGTGCCACGGGCGGCGCTCTGCTTCGGTGAGTCCGCCCCAGATGCCCTCTTTGAGGATGTTCTCCAGGGCGTAGTTGAGGCAGTCGCCGCTCACCGGGCACCAGCCGCACAGCTCCTTCGCCTCGGCGATGGCCTCGTGGTCCCGGGGGAGTGGGAAGAACACGGCGTCGGCGTCCTCGACGTCCATGCCGTGGCACGCCCCACGGGTGTGCCAGCTGGTGTCTGCGATGCCGCGCAGGCCGGAGGCCGGCGCGTCGTGGGTGGTGATGTTGCGCAAGGGGTTCTCCGATGTGCTGCCGCGTCTGCGGGCCAGGGCGGTGCCCGGCGGGCGCGGAGTCGGGTGCGGCGCGGGAGCGTGCGCCGTAGCCGAGGAAGGACGGTGGTGGCCGGTGGCGTAGGGAGCGGGGTGCGCCAGTCATGTACGCCGGTCAGGCCATGGCCGGCTGTTGCGCCTGCTGGGCGGCGGCGAGGTCGATCCGGCCGGGGTGCGGGGTGGCACGCGGGGCGATTCCCCGCACGCCGCTGTCCGGACCGACCCGGCGCCGACGGCAGGGCTCACCGGGCTGCGCCAGGCACCAGCTGCACCGGACGCCGAGAGGATCGGGCAGTCCCTGTGCGACAGCGGCCTCGCGTGCGGCTCGGGCGGGCCGGTAGGGCGCGAGGGCTGCTCGGGCGGCGGGCGGTATACAGGAGCCGATCTCCTGCAGCCGCGCCTTCAGCGCCGGCTCGATCCCGTCGCGACCGCTCGTGATCGCCCGGGCCTGCGCGGGCTGCGCGAGACCGGTGGCGACGGCGCGGCGGGCACCGATCAGCTCGGCGGTCCAGGCGGCCTGGTCGTCCGGGTCGACGGAAGGCGTGGGGTCGGAGTGCCGGGACAGGCGGTCGCGCCGGTAGCTCTCCCAGGGACGGGCCACGTCCGCGGGCAGGATCTGATACGGCGAGGTGCGGATGTGCTGGCGGGCGGCGACGCGGGCGTCCCAGCCGTGCGGAGTGGCCATCGGCACGTCGCCGAGCAGCTCGTGCCACTGGGCGAGCTGGTCGCGGGCCTCGCCCGGGTCGGTGCGGATGGTGCGGGGGTCGAGTCGGCCGATGTAGGCCAGCAGGGCGGCGGTTTCGCGGCGGTCCACGGTCAGCCCTCCGTTCCGGTCGGCTCGTCGAGGGCGGCGAGAAGGGCGGCGGTGTGGGCTTCGGCCCGCGTCATGCCGCCCGGGGCGGCAGGGGCTCCGCCAGGCACGGCGTAGAGGTTCGGACGGCTGGGGGCGTGCTCCCGGGCGACCCAAGAGCGCCAGTCGACAGCCCAGGCATCCGCCGGCCTCGGCTTCAGCGCCGCCCGGTGGGCGCGCCACTTCGCGTCGGCTGCCTGCAGACCGTCCTGGCCGAGGCGGTCGAGGTGCCCCTGCTGGCGGATCCAGGTGTGGGTGGCGGGGTCGACCTGCCACTCGCAAGCCGAGATGACGGCAGCACCACTGCTGTACCTACGGTTCAAAACCGGTTCACTACGGTTCTGTGTGCCGGTTTCCGGTACATCGCTGTGCCGGTTTCCGGTACGGCGGGGTGCCGGTTTCCGCCGGGGCCTGCCGGATTCCGGTACTGCCGGTTTCCGGTCCCTCGCGGGGGATTCCGGTACCTCGCGAGGCCGGATTCCGTACCGCCGCAGGACCGAGATCCGCAGGGCAGAGGCGGCTTCGGGCTCGCCCTCAGGCGCCCGGTCGGCGTCCCTATCCGCGTCCCGCGCGGTCTCTGCCACGGCCTGGGCGGCGAGGGGCAGGCGGTAGACGGTGCTGCGCTGCGGGCCGGTGAGGTCGTCGAGCTGCTCCAGCTCGCCGGCATGGACCAGGCGGTCGATGGCCTCGCGCACCGTGGAGACGGAAGCGCGGGTGCGCTTGGCGAGGCTGGACAGCGAGGCCCAGGAGACGCACTGCTCGTCGGCCACCCGGTCGGCGATCGACAGCAGGACCAGGCGCGCGGTCCCTCGGCTGGAGCTGTGCTCCCACACCCACTCGCGGGCTTCGCTGCTCATCGGCCGCTCCCGGTCACGGGGCGGCTCTGTCGGCTCGCCGAGGCCGGCATGAGGTGCTCCCGCCCGGGGCCCTGAGGCACCGGGGCGGAGATGGTTGCCGCGCAGGCCAGGCGAAAGGGCCTTTTGCGCAGGGCAGGAGACATGCGATACTCCTCGTTGCAGTGTTGCCACGCTGAAGCGCCCCTCGGAAGGACTCAGCGTGGTGATGGTGGGCAACCTCCGCCCTTGCCGGGGCGGACATGCCACTTAGCGTTCGGCGTCCGTGAGTTCCCGCTCTCGGGCGCCGTCGCTGTATGCGGACCTACACGATCTGCCGTGCTCCTCAGGTCCGACGTGCCGGGCAGGGTGCCCGGGGGACGACGAACATACGCACGGACCCGTGTCAAGATCCAGACTTGGTTCTTAAACTCTGTACTGGTTGCAGAGAGTCACGGGATGGCGCGCTCCTGTGCCTATTTGGGAGCGGGGGCTCATGCAGCGTCCGTCCGAGAGTTGCCGCTCTCGGCCTGACGGCCCCTTCTTGCCCCGCCGGGCGTGGCGCCCCTCGGCTGGGTGGCATGCCGGCACACCATGTGGCGTGCAGCTGGCGTGCGCGCATCGCCCCCATCCCCCTCTTTGACGTCATACTGGACATTTGGTGTAGCTTTGAGGTCTCGCGTTCGCCCCGCTGGCTCGGCGCCGAACGTGACGGCCGCTGGTCATCGGTGGTACTCCTGCTGGCCAGGCCGTTTCCTGTGGTGCGTTACGCAGTCGACGACGCGCTGTGCACACAGGAGCCCCCAGGCTGATGCCGTGGAGGGGTGAACCTCGGCCAGCTAGTGCGATACGAGAACGTACGCCAATTGCGAAGCCGTATCAACCCTGGGCTACAGTTACGGTAGACGCCGCCCCATCGCCGCCCCCGCAGGAGTTCATGTGCCACGTCAGTTCGACGGCAGACGCGTTCGCGCTGTCCGGCGAGGCAAGGACCTCCATCAGAAGGAGCTGGCCGAGATGGTGGGCGTCAGCGCCCCCTCGGTCGCGCGATGGGAGAGCGGCCAGGACTTCCCCAAGGGCGAGAAGCTCCCGGCCATCGCGGCTGCACTTGACCAGTCGCTCGACGTCCTTTTCCCCCACGACGGCCCGGTGGACCTGCAGCTCCTGCGCTGCGATGCCGGCCTTAGCGTGGCAGAGGCCGCTGCCATCATTGGTGCGAGCCGCGCGCCAGTGAGTAACGCCGAATCCGGCCGACGCCGCCTCAGCGATGCTTACGTGCAGCCGCTTGCACAGGCATACGGGGTGACCGAGCAGGAGCTGCTGGACGCCCAGAACTGCTCGTTTGGGCTTCGCTCCAGTGCCTCGCGCGACAGGCAGTCGTCAGCGCCCCGCACGGTCGGAGAAAAGATCAACTATCTCTTGGAGTACGGGTACGTCGGTCAGGAAGCGCCCTCTGAGGAGGAAATCGCCCGCCTCGTCAATGAGCATGCGGGCGTGACGGCCGTCACCGCCGACGGCATTGCTGCTCTTCGCGCGGGTGACACGACGGAGGCTTCCGATGTGGTGCGCGCCGGCCTTGCCCATGCTTTCCAGGTCGACATGCCGCTCTTCCAGGACGACGCCCAGGTCGACCCCAAGGTCCGCGAGTTCATGGAGGCGCTCCGCTTCCTCTCCTCGATTCACCGAGGGCAGATCCTTGGCCTGGCGGCCCGCGGTAACAGCCAGGGCCTGTCAGCCGAGATGATGGCCCACATCAACCAGCTCGTCGGCGAGCTCAAGCACAAACTGCCCGAGGCGCACGGCGGGGAGTAACACCGCTCAACGCTCGGGGTCGGGACGGCCACGACGTTTCCGCTCCGCCGACTCGGCGACCATGTGTGGGGCCAGACCGGAGCGGGCTGCTGCGCAGCGGCGGCGGTGGCAACGACAGCGAAGGGATACCTCGACGCCTCCTGCCGAGCCGTCGACGTATCCCTTCCTTGGTCCCCGCCACGGCGCTCCCAGGTCAAGGGCGGAGGCTGCTCTCTCAACGATCGCCGGCACCGTGACCGGCGGCGCCTGTGCGCAACGTCAGGGGTGCGCCGGTCCGCGACAGCCGCTCCCCGAAGGCGTCGTGGCCGGCATCCGGCGATCTTAGGGCGGCCAGCTGCCCGGCGATGCTCGCCCGCGCCTGGACATGATCCACGACGCGGAGGTCCCCGTGCTCGTCGCGTCCGGAGACCATGCGGCCGTGCTTAAGTGGACCTGCGATGCGCTTGCGGCTGCGCTACGCGGCGTGCCCCCAGCGCTGGGCACTTCGTTGCCGGGAACCAGGGTTCGTCGAACGGCTGGAGGGCTTCATACACACGAATGCCGTGTGGTCGCCCTCTTCCCGCAAGCGTGTACGGCTGCCGGACTAAGACGCGGCGAGGTCCACGCCGAGCAGCTCGGAGACAGCAGCCACCGTCTGCCGGGGGTCCTGGTTGTGAACGCCGGCGAGACCGAGCTGCTGTGCTGCCTGGACATACGCTTCGGTGTCGTCGACGAAGATGCACTCCTCGGCCGGCAGATCCATCAGCTTGAGCGTGATCTCGAAGAGCTCGGGGTCGGGCTTGCGCAGCAGGTGCTGCTCGGAGATCACGACGACGTCGTACAGTCGCTCAAGGTCGTAGCCGTCGTACAGGTCCCACGGGGCAAGCCCTACGCTGTTCGACAGGATGCCCACCTTGATCCCGGCCCGCCGCGCTGCAGCAGCCGCATTGATGATCACCGGCTCGGGGCGAAGGCCGCCGAAGATGCGGCCCATCAGGTTGTCGGCAGGCACTCCCAGCATCTTGCCCGCGAATTCGTTCCACTCGGTCTGGGAGACCGCTCCGCGCTCCAGGTCACTGGTGATCCGGACGCCCTCCTCGTCCTTGTACAGGGCAGCGAGGCAGGCACCTTGCGGGAGGCCCTCACGCTGCTCGAACGCGAGCACTGCCGGCAGCAGCGGAGTGGTGAGAACGCCTCCGAAGTCGAGAACGAGGCCCGTGCGGCGGTTGGACATGCGTGAACTCCAGATTGCTGAGACTTCGAACGCCTATCCAGACCGGATAGCGTCACGGCCCGGCTACATGGCGCGACGCAGATAGCTGTGCGTCGCGGGCCGGGATGCACTTACAAGGCGGAGCAAGACCGATCAGTCCGCATGACCCACGGTACCAGCCCAGCCCATTCGGTGGACGGTGCCAAATCTCACCCGCTGACCCGCTCCAGGATCGATGTGTCGCCTATCTTCCCGACCGAGGGGAGAGCAGGCCAAGGGTGAGATGGCGTAACACATTGCTGCCTACCGATGCGGCTCTGATTCCAATCGGCCGACGTTCAGGAGAAGCTCCCGAGCCTGATCCCGGGTGCCGCACGAGTAAGCCGTGCTGACTCTTGCAAGCCAGAGGGCTTCGCTATAAGAGTCAACGAACGGCTTGTCTCTCAGTGGTGTGGTGGCGCAGGCGCTAGCGGGCGTGCTTTCAGCAGATAGGAGCGCGGCTCTAATCCAATAGGCTTCGGCGGCCGGCTCAGGGTCGGAGTGCGAGGCGGTAGTGTCCTCCGCGGCGAACATCAAGTCTTGTGGAGCGTAGTAGCGCAGCTTCTCGCAGGCATCAGCAATATCCTGAGTCCAGCGGTCCAGTCGGACGTCGATGGGGACTCGTATGTGCCTGAGCTCCGCTAGGCGCCGGCCTGGTGGATACAGGCTCGTCCCAGGAAAGGCTTTCACTAGATCGAACCAGAGCGGATGCATTGTGTACAGGGTGCGCCAGGTTTTCCAGCGGGCCATCGCAGCGCGAGTGGTGGGGATGCTCGCTCCTACGGCCACGATCAGGAAGAGCAAGTTCATCCAGATCACCGTGGCATCTATGAGGAGCTGCACCGTGGAACGGCTCAGTGGAAAAGCAACTGCAACCCAAAGGATGGTGATGCGCGCCAACGTGTGGGTAAGCCCCATCCACATCGAAATCCCCATCAAGCGCAGCCCAATGCGCATACTTGTGCTCTCGGCCTGTCGTGCAGCCCTCGTCCACTGGTACCCGCAGACTGCGGTGGTGACAAGCGGGAAGAAGTAGAAGACGGTCATGTAGACCGCGACTCCCCATTGTCCAGCGTGGTCGATCAGGAAGTTCTGACTCGGTGTGCTGCGGTCCACCACGGTGAAGAATAGGACCGTGAGGAGAGCGACGCCGGCCGCACCCGCTGCATAGGAGGCGCGGGCGATCCAGCGAGACACTGCTACGTGTCGGGGCACAGCTGCTTCCGAGCTCCTCCCGTAACTGATGGCGACGTAGGTCAAGGCAGCCATGATCGCCGCAGTGCTGGCGAAGTGCCTCAGGAGGGCACTCAGATCTACCACTGGAATGCGATTGGCCGCATGCATTGCTGCTGGCGTGTAGAGCCACAGTGCTACGGCGAACCCCGCGTAGCCGCCCCAGAGCGCCCGGCGGTGGGCGTCGGCGTACCGGACCGCGGGGAATCGCCATATGACGATGACGGTCATTACCGCCGCGGTTAGGTATTTGAGATAGTCGAACACGTGATTAGTGGGTTTCTGTATCGGCTGCGCGTTATGACGTGCCGGTCGGCGGGTTTATGGCAGTCCTGGAATCGGTGGGTGGAATGTGCGACGATGCGGAATCCGCCCCCTAACGGGCTGCTTCTGTGCGCCGGACGCTTGATCGCGGCTAACGTTGACGCCGCGGAGGAGCGACTGGGTGGGAAAGTGATACCTCCAGGAGGCTGATCATGTCGTCCCCTGCAACGGACTGGCGCCGCGCCAATCGCTTTATCAAAGACGCTGAAAGCTCGGCCTGTCGTTCCTCGGGACTGTGAAAGTCGACACGTCCCTGAACCAGGGGCGAAGGGAACCTCCGGAGTATCTCCTCCCGAATGCGTTCGGGGACGTACCGCTCTATCTCGGCGGCCGTCAAAGAGGTTCCGTGATTCAGCCATTCGTGCACGAGTTCATGGAGGATGATGTGCTCGGTCTGATTTCGACTCGAGCGGCGGCGATAGAGGATTACCGTGAACTCGGGCGCCTTTACTCGCAGGCCGCATGCCGCACCCAGGCCCCTGTCGGGATCATCCAGGGGAACTAGCCGGATCTCGCGGCCCAGTGCGTTCTCCATGTTCTGCACCAGCGCCTCAACGCTGAAAGGGGCAGGTATGGGCAAGTCGGCGAGTAGTCTCTCGCATTCCTTCACGAGGGCGCGTCGTGAAGAGTCCCTGCGCCAACGCATGGTCGCTCCAGTGAGGTTCCGCTGAGATGTTTACAGCCAGCCCCAGTCCCGCTGCTCGTGCATCAGATGCCGGTGATCCGGAGCATGCGCCCGAGGCGTGCGGTGGTCAGCCGACAAGCCGTGCCCATTGATCGTACAAGGCAAAAAACGTGATCTTTGCGGAATAGGGTGTCGTGAAGGTCACGGCGCCTACGGCCTCGATTTCAAGATCGAAATTCGGTAATTGAACTCTGAATTTCGCTGCACGGGGAGGGTTGCACTCGCTCGTGCCGCACGTCTTCCAGAGAGCGCAGCACGATCGCCAGGCCCCGGGGGGCGGGGGCTGGACTGCAGTAGTGGCCCGGCCGATCGCGATCTGCGCGGCGTCGAAGCCGGCGCGGAGGCATGCCTCCTGGAGGGCGGGCTGGGCAGGGCCACTGAGGCTTGGCGGATGAGCTACGAGGTGGCCGTCCAGGGCGGTCTGGAGCCGTACGGGACAGGGGTGCGGATGCATGGAGTGCGGGCGTTCGTGATCGGGTCAGAGCAGCCTGGGGTCGTCATCACCCGATAGGCAGCGAGGTCTGTTCCGCCGCCGGCCCCAGGTAAGTGAACTCGGTCGACCGTGCGATGCCCACCGAGTCGAGCCGTTGCCGGAAGCGGACCCGGAAATGGACGTTGTCCCCGAGTCCGGGATGCATACGTAGCAGCTCCTCGGCGTCCTCGAAACGGACGTTGTACGCGGGGGCGTTCTTGGCGGGGGCGGTCTTGACCTTCACCCAGCCGCTTTCGCGGAGTTCCGTGATGCGACCGGAGATCGTGATCTCCTGGTCCCTGTCCTGTGTCCGCCTGAGCCGTTCCACATGGCATCGACCACGTTCGGTCAGCTGGGCGCGGCGCGTGCCGCCATTGGCGTCGTACCAGGTCAGACCAAGGTCCAGCCGGAACTTGCCGAGGGCTCGGGAGAGCGAGTCCACGGCATCGAAGAGCGATGCCCACTCACGGACGTCGCCTTCGGCCTCCAGCGCCCTCAGTAGTTCGGTGAGCGCGCTCAGTCCTGTGCTAGCCGCTGACGTGGCTGGTACGTCGAGGACGTCCGCTTCCGCGGAAAGCACAGGGACGACCGGTCGGGCATGTACGACGGTGCTGCCCGCCGAGATGCCCGTGACCTCCAGCTGGACCGGGGTGCCGGCGGCGGCCGATACGGCGGCCTCCATTGGTTGCAGGAGCGCGTCGCCCCACTGGAACCGGAGCGCGCCGCCCGCAGTGTCCGGGCCGGTCAGACGGAGCCGGAGCTCCTCGTCGAGGCGGGCGTGCGGGCTGTACTCGCGAGCCGCCGCGAGGCGACCGGCCCGATGATCGGCCTCGATCTCTTCGTCGTCCCGGTCCTCGGTCCCCAGTTCGTCGAGAAGCCGAGACGCCCTCGCCTTCGCCACCGGGTCGCCGCTGAGGAGCGCGCGCCTGCGCACGCGCCAGCTGTCGCCGGTCACAGTCGCACCTCCAGATAGCCGCGTGCCGGGACGGCACTCTGTTCGGACGGTGAGCGGTCCGTCTGGTCGGCCAGCCGACAACGCTGCCACCAGTCGTCCCAAACACCTCTTTCTGTGAAGTATGTCCGCTCTTCCGGGGTGAAGCGCTCCGGCTCGAATACATGGGCAACACGGCGATACCCGATACGGACCGGCGAGACACCGAACTTCTCCCGCATGCTCTGCCGACTCTTGAAAGCGGTGGTCAGCCATTTGGAGCCTGGCCGGCCACGCACCGCACGCTCGGCGTCCGTGTCGATCAAGAGCGTCGCATCGATGTTGCCGGGGTCGCGCTTCGCGCTGACGAAGCTGCCGCCGAGCCACAGCCTATGGATGAGCGACATGCCAGCGAGGGCGTCCGCGTACTGCTCCTCCAGCTCGAGGAACGGGTCGAGGTAGTCGAGCAGCCCGTCCCACAGAGCCCTGCGGGACGTGGAGTCCTCGAATTCCGCCGCGCTGACCAGCATGGACTCGGCCTCGCTGAAGGAGACGGAGTGCCGACCCAGGGGGAGGAATCCGTCGGTGGCGAAGGTGGGCACCACGTGAGGTCCTCTCGTCTGTAGGCAGAGCGTCTTCTGGTCGGGCGGGCTGAGGCGATCCGCATCATCTTGCCGGGAAAGGTTCCGGGGCGTCGAGGCTTTCGCCGATTACCCCACTGATGTGCGTCCGCCGCAGGTGCCGGGTCCCGGTGCGCGAAAGGCAAGGTCGCAGACGTCGCAGGTCTGGAGCGAGTGTCGGACGGACAGCTCCTTGCGGGGGCGGAAGGGCAGTAGAGGCGGGAGCCAGGACGTGAAGTGGTGGGCCAGGAGGGCAACGGGGCGCTGGAGAGGCTTGGGGGCGTCGGTCAGGACGCGATGGACGGCTTCGGCAGGGACGCCCCGTTCGAGCCAGACGGCGACGCCCGGGGCCAGGCGGTCGACGTCCTTGGCCGAGAGGGGCTCCTTGCCGTTGTGCCTGAGAGTTGCCGCTCATCGGGCGTGCCTCTTCTTGGTCGAGTGGTAGCTGGGGCGCTGGAGGGCGGGCGCATCCTCTGTCTCGCGTCTACAGGCGTGGACGATCTGACGGGCGGTGCGGAACATCTCGGCGCCGTGGGCCTGGACGGGGAAGCGTTCGACGACGCGGTGATGCACGTGCTGTCGGTAGGCCAGTTCGGTCAGGCCGCTGAAGACCCTCATGTCGAGCTGCTGCTGGGAGGCGAAGCAGGCCAGTGCCGCCCGCTTGGCGGCCAAGAGGCCAGGGGTGCCGACGAAGTAGAGGTTCGGCTCGAAGTTGCGGCTGTAGGGGGAGCGGAAGTGGATTAGGTCGGCGGCCTCGCGCATCGCGACGGTGGTGGCCTCCTCGCCGGTGACGGCGTGGTCTAGGTGCTGGTCGTCGGGGTAGTGGGTGTAGACGACATCGGGCCGCTCGGCCGCGAAGGCGTCGAACAGGGCCGTGTTGATCGCGCCGCGGTGGTCGGTGAACCGGGTGTCGGGGATCCGAGAGAAGGTGTAGCCGCCGATGCCGAGGATCTTCGCGGCGGCTCGACACTCGTCGCGGCGCGCAGCGCCGTCGTCCATGCCGACGCGCCCAGCGCTCAGGCAGTGAACACGGACGCGGTCGCCGGCGAGGACGTGGTCGCGTATGCGCATGCCCATGGCGAGCTCAGCGTCGTCGGGATGCGCGACGACGACCAGGACGGACCGGGGAGTGGTCAACGGGACTCCTCGTTGGGGCTGATCTGCAGAGCGCTGTGCAGACGGCGGCCGTCGAGGCCCTGCCAGCGGAAGGGCTCGTGCTCGTGGCGGGGCCAGCGCAGGTAGTGGAGGCTGCCGATGGCATCCACTGGTCCGCGGCCGTGCCGGTAGGCGATCTTGGAGGTCTGGCCGCCGTCGAGGTGGAACACTGCCGTCGGGTCGTGGCCGGCCCGCTCGCACAGTTCGGCGGTCTCCTGGACGGTGACGCCCTGGAACGTGGGGGCGAGCGGTGCGCCGTCCAGGACGGTCAGGGTCAGATGCCGGCCGTCGAGGGCGAGCAGGGTGCGGGCGTAGCGGGCGTCGGGGCGGAAGGGGCTTGTGCCCAGACTCTGGTCCCAGGCGGTGGTCAGGCCGGTGGCGGCGTCGGCGGCGGACGGCCCCAGGGAGAGGGCGCTGCCGACGTCGGCGGTGGCGAAGGCGTCGATGGCCGTGACGTTGACGGGCGCGCCGGGGACGAGGTGGTCGGGCCAGGGCCGGTGGCTGCGCAGGACGTAGGCGCCGGCAAACAGGTCGGCGCCGCCGCCGGGGTGCACGGCGGTGATCCGCGCCCCGGCAGGGGTGGGAGCGACGGTGCAGTCGAGGGCAGCCGGATCGCGCGGTGTGGTGTTGGCGGCCGGGTTGACGTCACGGCGAAAGCCCGTGCGGGGGTCGTTGTGGTAGCGGATGCGACAGTTCGCCGCGCCGTACACGGTGAGGTGGCCGGGCGGGGCCGGGTGCGGAGGAGGTTGCTTGGAGCCGGTCCAGGTGTGCGGGTGGCCGGCGACGGTGAGGGTGCCGGTGGCGGGCAGGGTGCGTACGACCAGGCGGCCCTGGTGCATGAGGAGGGCGGGCTTGGTGACGGTGGGCAGGCTGGCGGCGTGGTGGTCTCGGACAGCGAGGTCGAGGCAGGGCTCGGCGGGCTGGTAGTCGGGGTCGTCGGAGATGTAGGCGAAGGCCCCGGAGACTGCGGCGACGACGGGGTCGGCGACGAGCTGGCGCAGGTGGAATCCACATGGAGAGGACACCGGCTGGCACAGGGCGCGGTCCAGGTCGACGGTGAGGGTGTAGGCGTTGGTGAGGCAGCCATAGCTGAGGTCGATCGGACGGGCGGTGAGGACGACGCCCGGTGCGAGGTGGCAGGTCCAGGTCGATGTGGGGCGGGCGAACGGGCTCTGGTCACAGGCCAGCGACTGGATGCTGGGTGCGTGGATGCCGCGGGCGCTCAGTTCGGCGAGCGGGACCAGGTCCGGATGCTCACCGGGAGGGGTGAAGGGGACGTTCATGCCGTCACCGGTCCGGCGGCGGCGTCCAGCAGGTCGGGGACGGTGAACGGTCCGGTGTCCAGCAGTTGGCGCAGGGTGTGGCGCAGCCGGTCGCAGGTGGCGGGCGGGGCGGTCGCCGGGTAGGGGACGGTGCGGGCCTCCAGCCGGTACAGCAGCACTCCGGCGGTCACCGTCGCGAGGAGGTCGTCGCCGCGCCAGGGCCGGGCGGGGCCGGGAGGGGTGTAGGCGTCGAGGAACGCGGAGGCGAGCGGGTGCAGGAGTTCGGGCCGGGCCGCGTGGTGCAGGACCACGTGCGCGAGGAGGTAGGCGAGATCGAACAGCGGCGCGCCCGTGTGCACGTTGTCGAGGTCGACGAACGCGGTGCGGCCCGCCGCGAGGCTGAGGTTCTTCGGGCAGACATCGCCGAGGACCAGTTGCCGGCCGGGCAGGGTGTCCAGGCGGTGGCACGCCTCGTCGAGGGCGCGGTGGCCGCAGGCGCGCAGGCAGTAGCCGTAGGCGTGTTCGGCACGGAAGAGGTCGTCGCCGTCGCCGTCGCCGTCGCGAAGCGGCGGCAGGCCGGCCGTGGCGTGGTGGATGCGGGTCAGGGCGGTGCCCAGGCGCGTGCACTCCTCGACGGTGGCGGCGCGCTGGTCGAGGTGCTCGCGCCAGGTTCGGCCGTCGGGGAAGACGTCGGTCATCACCATGGCGTGCGCCTCGGGCAGGAACGCCAGGACCTTCGGGAAGAGGTCCGGCAACAGGCTGTGGTGGATCGCCAGGGCACGGTGTTCGACCGAGATCAGTGCCGGGTCGGTGGCGATGTGCGCGATGCGTGCGAAGCGGCGACCGCGGATCTTGACGATGACGGTGCCCGCCTCGCCATGGAGGCGGAACACGTGGCTGACGCTTCCGCCGGTGCACGCCTCGATGCGGGCGGGGCGTCCGGTGTGCGGCCGGCAGGCGGCGAGGACCTGGGGCAGGTGCGTGCCGAGGACCGTTCGCAGGTCGGGCTCGGCGTGGTCGGTGGCGAGAAGGCCGGTCATCGCGTGGCTCCCAGGGCGGCGAGGGTGCGCGGGGTCGGGGCCGGGGCTACGGCCGGGTGGAAGTCGAGCACGGCGGGGGCGGCGGGCCGGTCGGCAGCGGACCATCGCCGGGACATCGACAGGTAGGCGCCGGCCATCAGGCGCGCCGGGCGCCGGTGGTCGTCCAGGTCGGAGGCCATCTCCGTGCGGGGTATGTGTCCGGCGAGGTAGGAGAGGAACTCGGTGATGGCGCAGGTGCGTGCCGAGCGCTGGGTCGGGAGCACCGCGGTCTCGCCGCTGCCGTGGACGAGGTCGGCGAAGCCGAGCGCGCGGTGCCGCTGCCAGTCGGGTCGCAGCCGGTTGTTGCGGAAGACGTGGAGTTCGATGTGGTCGGCGCCGCCGGCCGCCTGCCTGTCGATCCCGTCCTCGTTGCCGTGGAGGGTCTGCAGGACGTGCAGGTGCAGGGCTTGGAAGGGCCCTTGCTGGATGATGTGGGTTTCCTGTCCGATCCGGCCGTTGCCCTTGTAGAGGCCGCCGGGTACGGGGTGAAGGGCGCTGCGCTGGGAGAAGGTGGTGTGGGCGAGGTTGTGGCTGCCGAGCGTCAGCACCCGCCCGCGGCTGCGGTAGGCGACGTTGAGGAACACGTCGACCTCGCCGAACCCGGCGGTGAGCCGGTCCAGGTCCTGCCCGGTGTACGGGTTGCGGTCGGCGAAGCCGGGCAGCAGCCGGGCGTGGTCGGCGACGGTGAGCTGGGCGAGGAAGTCTGAGGGCCTGGTGCACGCGGCGTGGACCTCGATCTCGTCGATCTCCTTGCCCGGACGCTCGCCCGCGGCCAGCCACCACGGCACGATGTCGAAGTGGTGGTACCCGGAGTGCGCGGCCTTGCCGTAGCCGCGGTCGAAGCCGTGGTAACCCAGGTCGACGAGTTCGTCCGGCAGCCGCCACTGGCCGTCGCCGTGGCTGGACTGGACGGAGGTGACGGCGCAGTTCGTGGCGTCGGCGACCTCGGCGATCAGCTCCCGCACCCGGCGGAAGGCGGGGTGCCAGCGTCGCTGGCTCAGAACGCTGACCACCATCTGCGGATCGCGCCGTCGTGCCGCCCTGTAGGCGTTCAGCAGGGCGTCGAAGTCGTCGGCGACCGCCTGCGCGGCCTCCGGGTCGGTGGACGCGCCCGGATGCACGGTCAGCGGCTTGTCCAGCAGCACTGGCAGGCCCCGCTCCATCGCCCACAGGGCGTAGGGCAGGTGCACGGACGGTGCGGTCGCCACAACGACCGCGCCGATCCGCTCCCGCTCCACCACGTCCTCCAACACGCGCCGCACCCCGTCGGGCAGGGACCGCCGGGAGACGGGGAACGGCTGGACGGGAACGACGGGCATCCGCCGTGGCCGGCCGGGCGTGCCGTACTCGACTGCGGTGGCAGCCACGTCGGGCAGGTCGGCACCGGTGACGGTGCCGGCGAGGCCCGCGTTCTGCGCGACGGCCAGCGCGGGCAGGTGGTTGAGACGGGTGTGCGGGCCGACCCCGACGACCAGCACGTTCACGGCACCGCTCACCTGCCCACCACCGCGCGGCCGATGCCGGCGCCGAGCAGCGGCAAGACGCCCTCGCCGACCTCGTACGCCTCTTCCAGGTGGGGGAACCCGGACAGGATGAACTCCGTGATGCCGAGATCCGCGTACTCGGCGATCCGGTCGGCGACCTCGCGGTGCGAGCCGACCAGCGCGGTGCCCGCGCCGCCGCGCAGCAGCCCCACCCCCGCCCACACGTTCGGCCACACCTCCAGGTCGGAAGTCCGGCCGCTGTCCCGGAAGGCCGCGTGCAGGCTGCTCTGCCGGGCCTGCCCGGTGGACTGACTGTCGGCCAGAATGGTCTGCACCCGCGCGACGTGCTCCGGGTCGATCCCTGTCAGCAGGCGCTCGGCGGCGGCCCACGCCTGCTCGCTCGTGTCACGGGCGACGACGTGGAACCGGATCCCGAACCGCGGTGCGCTGCGCCCGGCGTCGGCGGCCAGGGCGCGGATGCGGTCCAGCTTGGCCGCGACATTGGCCGGCGGTTCGCCCCAGGTGAGGTAGACGTCCGCGTGCCGGGCGGCGACCGGGGCGGCCTCGGCGGAGGAGCCGCCGAAGTACACGCCGGGCAGCGGGTCGGGAGGCGAGAACACTGCTGCGCCCCGTACGTCGTAGTGCGCACCGGTGAAGTCGAACGGCTCGGGGGCCCAGGCGCCACGCAGGACGGTCAGCCACTCGTCGGTGCGGGTGTAGCGGGCGGCCTTGTCGAGGTGGTCGCCGAAGCGGGCCTGCTCGGCCTTATCGCCGCCGGTGACGATGTTCAGCAGCAGCCGGCCCCGGGTCTGTCGCTGGAACGTCGCGGCCATCTGCGCGGCGAGGGTCGGGGATATCGAGTCCGGGCGCTGTGCGACCAGGAACTTCAGGCGCTCGGTGGCCTGGGCGAGGGCGGCGCAGGTCATCCACGGGTCTTCGTTGAAGGTGCCGGCGGGGGTGAGTATCGCGTCGAAGCCCATGTGCTCGGCGGCCTGTGCGATCTGGGTCAGGTAGGGCAGGTCGGGGGCGCGGTGCCGGTCGGCGCCGGGGCCGGCTGCCGTGGTTGTGTCGTGGCCGGGCCCGTGGACCCCGCGCATTCCGGTGGTCAGGGTGCGGCCGTCGCTGCCGGTCGGCAGGAACCAGTGGAACTGCAAGCGGTTCAAGGGGGTCTCCTGGTGGTCAGTCGGAGGTGAAGTCGCCGGCCGCGCGGGCGGACAGGCGGGCGAGGAGCGGGCCGGGGACGGGGACGGTGCCGACTCGGCGGGCGGCGGCTTCGCGGGCGCGGCCCTGGTCGCCGGGGACGCGCCAGGTGCCGTCGGCCGCCGCTGCGGCCCGCAGCTGGTCCGCGAGGCGTGTGTTCGCGGCGGCCGGGTCCTTGTCGGGTGCGGCGAAGGTGGGGTCGAGGGCGATGAAGGCGTAGCCGGTGGTCCAGGTGGAGTCGACGTCGCTGCCCATGGGGAAGCCGAACAGGGAGCCGGTCAGGGACTGGACGAGCAGGGAGAGCGCGAGGCCGCGGTGCTCGCCGAAGACGATCGCGGAGGAGGCGGCGTGGGGGTCGCGGGTGGTGCGGCCGTCGGCGTCGACGAAGCACTCCTCGGGCAGAGGCCGGCCCGAGCGGCGGTGCTCCCACAGCACGCCCATCGGCGCGAGGGTGGTGCCCATGTCCGCGCTCAGGGGCTCGCCGAGCGTGGGCAGGGCGAAGGAGAGGGGGTTGACGCCGAGTACGGGGGTGGAGCCGCCGGCTGGGACGGCTTCGGCCCGGGAGGTGTTGGCGGCGATGCCGACCAGGCCGTGTGCGGCGATGGCCTCGGTGAAGGTGGACAGGACGCCGTAGCGCTGGGTGTTGATGATCCCGACCAGACCGACGCCGAGACGGCGGGCCCGCTCGATGGCGGCGGCGGTCGCGAAGTCGGCGCTGAGCGGTCCGATCTCGCGGTGCGCGTCGACGACGGCGAACGCCCCGCGCTCGCGGACGATCTCGGGCGCGGCCTGCCGTTCGGGGAAGAACCGGGATTCGAAGGCGAACTTCGCCAGCCCGTGGGAGGGCTTGCCGCGCAGTTCTCCGGTCAGGAAGTGCTCGGCCACCCGGCGGGCCGCGCTGTCGGGGACGCCCACGGCCTGGCAGGTCCGGGCCATCAGGTCCCCGAGTTCGGCGATCGGCACCGGCACGCGTGCCGGTTCGGCCGGCGCGGGACCGCGGGTGGAGATGGCGGTGTTGGACATGGTTCTCCGTTCGACGGTGGCGGGAGAAGGTGGGGAAGGAGGGGGGTGGTTCAGGTACGGGTGCGGAAGCGGCGCCAGGTCATGACGGAGCGCATCTGCCCCTCCCGCTCGGCGCGGCGTGCGGGAGGGCAGGTGGCGGCCTGCTCGGCGCGTCGCCGGGTGAGCGCGGTGACAAAGGTGTCGGCTGCCTCGGTAGGGGCGGAGGCCCAGCTGGGCAGCGCCCGGCGGGCCCACGCCTCGGCGTCGGCCGCAGGGGTGCCGGCGTCGATCAGCTGCGCGAGCAGAAAACCGGCGCTGAGCCACCCGGCGCCGCGCCCGGGCCAGGCCCAGTCCAGCAGGACGGCACTGCCGTCGCCTCGGACGAGGATGTTCCCCTCGTTCAGGTCGGTGTGCACGAGCCGGTCGCCGGCCAGCAGGCCGAGGTCCAGGTCGGCGCCGAGGTGCGCCCAGCGGTCCTCGACCCGCACTGCGGCGGCGGGGGCCGACAGGGTCGCGAGGCGTCGCAGCGCGTGGGCGGCGGCGTCACGGTCCGCCGAGCCCGGGGACAGGTCGGCGGCCCGGCCGGGGACGTGCTTGAACAGCAGCCACCGCCAGGCGCCGGCGGTGCCGTGGTGCAGCAGCCTGGGCGCGAGCGATCGGACAGCGGGTGCGAGGCGTGCCTCGGTGTCCAGGGTGAGCGCCTGGCGGTGGGACAGCGGAGTGGCCTTGAGGAACAACCGGCGCCCGGGGACGTCCAGGGACAGGCGCAGCCGGGCGGTCCTGCCCTCCGCGGCCTCGACGGCGTCGAGGCCGGGGCCGGCGGCGGCTTCGACGGCGGCGCGCAGCGGCTGCGGGACGCCGCTCCACACGGTGGTCGCGGCGAGGGCGGGCAGGTCGGGGGTGAGAGTCATCGGGCAACTCCTGATCCGGATCGCTGCGGCAGGGGAGGACGCGGACCCGGCCCCAGGGCCGTGCCGGATCCGCGCGGGGTTTGTGCTAGGGCTGGCGGGCGGCCATCCGGTCCAGGACGAGGTGGCCGCGCGTCACGAGCTCGTCGCGGTCCTTGGCCAGGCCGTTGCGCAGGTAGGACACGCCGAGGCGGACGGTCAGCAGATGCAGCAGGCGGTCCTCCTCGGCCGTCAGCGGCCGGCCGTAGCCCGTGAAGTACGCCTCGCGCAGCTCCGGGCGGACGGACCAGACCGCACCGCACAACCAGGCGAACTCGGATGCGGCGACGCCGTGCGCGGCCATCGCGAAGTCGATCAGACCGTGACGACCGGTGGCCTCGTCGTACATCCAGTTCCGGGTCTCGTAGTCGCCGTGTCGGTAGACCAGCGGCAACTGCTCGGCGAGGCCGGGGAGCTCCTTCGACGCGGCCTCGACCAGGGCGAGCCGGTCGGCGGCCAGGTGCGGCGCGACATCCTCCAGGCAGTCGGCGGCTTCGTGGGCTTTGGCCTCCATGTCGGAACGAACCGCGGCGCGGTCCGCGTCCGTGCCGGGCTCGGACGCGTCGTGCCAGCGGCGCAGCAGCCGCCCGGCGTCCTCGTACAGGCGCAGCTCGGTGTTGGTTTCCAGGGGCAGGTCCCGTACGACGCGGCCGGGCAGCGGCGTGCTGAGGATCGCGCGCAGGCCCGGGTCGCAGGCCAGCAGCCGCGGCGCCTCCGTCTCGCTCAGGTGCGCCGCGGTGAAGGCGTATCCGGCGACTTCGCGCTCGAAGTCGAGGTCACTGGGACTGATCTTCACGTAGGCATCCCGGCTGGCCGCGCTCACGCACCACACGAGGGAGGTGCTGCGAGGCCAGGAACGGTCTTCGTTCGCGTCCAGGCCAGAGAGGTGGCCGACGACCCAGTCGCGCAGCTCGGGCGGGAAGGGCTTGGTGGGCTTGGCGGTCGTCATGAAGATCGGTCTCCGAACGGGGGTGTAGCGGGTGGATTAGGTGGGGCCGTGCACGCGGGTGCGAGGGGCGCGCTGCGGTTCCCGCCGGTTCAACGGCCGGATAACGGGCGGGGTGCGAGGGTCAGAAGTAGTCGGCGAGCCACGGCTCCCGGTCGGCGGTGGCGGCGAGCAGGCGGGCGAGGACGGAGTCCTCCCCGCGCAGGCCCGCCAGTGCGGCGGTGGCCGGACTGCGGTAGCCGCCGGCGTACCAGAGCGAGAACTGCCCCATGGTCAGCGTGACGTCGGCGGTACGGCCGCGCTGCGCGCCGCCGGGGAGGAGGCGGGCGCTGCCAGCACTGATACTCAGGGTCTGGCGGCTGAAACCGGCGCCGTTCAGGTCGGCGAGGTCGAGCACGAACTCGTCGTCCACGTGCTCGGGCCAGCCGCGCAGTTCGACGGCACGGGCGGGTTCGAGGACGCGCAGCATCCACGGATGCCAGGCTCTGGCCGTCGCCGTGCCGACGCTCGCGAGGCGCTGCTGCAGCAGCGGGCCGGGCGGCAGCCCGGTGCGCTCGAACATCACCGTGGGGATGCGGCCGTGGTGCCGTCCGAGGAAGGCGAGCATCGCGTCCGTGGCCGGCGCGTCGGCGGCCCAGAAGTCGTGGACGACCAGCTGTCGGCCGCCCGGGGTGCGCTGCGTCGCCGTCGTCAGGACACCCCTCGTCTCCCGCCCGTGCGCGGCGAACGCGTACGTCTCCAGGTCCGGATGCCGTTCCTGCTGCCAGGTGCCCCACCAGGCGGGCCGCTGCCACGGCCCGTTCCACCGCCCGGCCAGCCGGTCCCGCAGGTCCGCGAGCTGCGCGGTGTCGCCGTGGGTGATCTCCATCGTGTCGGCGGCGGCCTGCTTGAGGGCGGCGGTGGGCACCGTCCAGGAGAACACCTGTGCCGGGGCCTCCCAGCCCAGCCGCCGCACGTAGCCGTTGGAGGCCGTCCACAGCGTGGCAAGGACCGCGCCCTGGTCCTGCAGGGCGCGCACCCTCTCCTGCACGAGGTGGGCGGCGAGTCGGCCGCCGCGCTCCTCCGGGGCGACGCAGCCGCAGCCCATGCTCGCGGCGGGCACCGGCCGGCCGCCGAACCACTGCGGCACGAGCATGCCCATGCCCCCGGCGACGACCCGGCCGCCGCGCAGCGCCACCCGCCGGTCCGCGTACGGTCCCAGGCGCGTGATGTCGGGCACCGGCTGGCCGTAGGCGCGGCGGGCCAGAGCGTCGTACTCCTCCCACTGGGCGTCGTCGGCCTCGGTGAACTCCACGTCCATGGTGGCTCCCCTTCTTCTAGTAGCCGGTGGCGTCGCGGACGACGTCCGGGTCGGCGGGGACGAAGAAGGTGCGGGTGCCGGTGACGACCAGCTCGCCACGCTGGTTGAACCCGTCGACCCGGCAGGTGACGATGCCCTGGTCGGGGCGGCTGTTCGAGCGGCGGGCGGACAGGACGGTGCTGCGCGCGGACAGGGTGTCGCCGACGTGGACGGGCTTCTTCCAGCTGACCTCGTCCAGGGCGAGGTTGCCGGTGGTCATGCCGCTGGTGGTGCGGACCGTCATCCCGAGCACGATGTTGAGGGTGAGCATCCCGCACACCAGAACCCGCGGGTGGCCGGTACGGCGGCAGTACTCGGTGTCGGAGTGGACCGGCGCCTCATTGCCCATCAGCGCGAGGACCTGCACGTGCTCGGCCTCGGTCACCGTCCGGGCCGGCCGGTGCTCGATGACCAGGCCGGGCACGAGGTCGTCCAGGCCCAGGCCGACGACCTCCCGGAGGCGGCCGTCCTCCACCTGGCGGAACCCAGCCGGGACGGATGACGGGGGCTGCTGCTTCTGCATCATCAGCTCGCTTTCGTGACAGAGGTGGTGGTGACGGCGGGGCGATGGCCGGCTCGGCGGACGACGGCGAGGGCGGCCTCGACGAGCGGCGGCCCCACCATCACGCCGTCCGCCGTGGTGATGGCGCCGCCCGCCTTGGCCACCGCGGAGGCCGCGTCGAGCACCGCACGAGCCGCCTCGAGCTCGCGCGGGCTCGGAGCGAACGCCTGCGCGATGACGCTCAGCTGGCGCGGGTGGACAGCGACCTTGCCCGCGAAGCCCAGCTCGACCGCCTCCAGGGCGTCCCGGCGCAGCCCGTCCTGGTCATCGAGAGAGAAGAAGGGCGAGTCCACGGCCGGAATCCCGGCAGCGGCGGACGCAGTGACGAGCTGAGCGCGCGGGTACCACATCGCCCGGGACGTGAGCTGGCACCCAGCCGCCGCCGCGTAGTCGGCGGCGCCGAAGAGCACGCCCGCCAGACCCGGTGACTGCACGATGCAGGACAGTTCGACGATTCCCCGCGGGGACTCGATCAGCGCCCAGACCTTCGGCGCTGTCTGCGCCCCGCGCGCGGCCTGCACGACGGCCTCGATCTCGCGGCCCGACTCAACTTTGGGCACTACGACGAGGTCCGGCCGCAACCTCCCTTCGTCCATGGCGGCAAGGTCCCGCAGGCCCTCGGCGCCGTCCACCGCGTTGATCCGCACGCCCAGCAGCGGCCCGCCGGCCCCCCGCGTGCGGGCACCGGCGAACGCCAGGACGGCCGCTCGGGCATCGGCCTTGGACCCGGCCGGCACCGAATCCTCCAGGTCGAGCAGCACCACATCGGCGCCGGAGCCGACCGCCGTGTCGAAACGCGCGGGCGCGATACCGGGAGTCACCAGCCAGGTCGGCCCACTGGGCCCGGCAGGGTAGGGCGGCGCGGAGTTCGCCCGATTCAGCTGCACGTCGATCTCCTCTCGAACGGTCGACCGGCCCGGTCGCTGCCCGTACGAGCACGACGGACCGGAAGCAGGAACAGGGATTCGGGCAACGGCACCCGGGCGGTCGGACATCGAGCGGGGGTGGCAGTGCGCTGTGCGCTCTGGCCGATGCCCCGAACCATCACTCGCGGCTCAGCTCGCCGAACTAGCCTAGGAAGACCGTGTTCTGAAGAAGACTCACTCCCGGTACGGGTTTGTCTGCGCGGGCGGGCAGGGGGCACAGCCGGGGTCGACCGGAAGGAACCGACATGGGGACCGGGAGCCGGAGCTGGGCCGCTACCGGCGTGGTCTCGGGGTTCATCCTTCGGATACTGCGCGAGAGCATCCCCCTCCCGCAGACCGTCCTGGCCGAGCATCTGGATATCGACCTCGGCACCGTCCAGGGCTGGGAGAGCGGGCGCCGGCCGCTCGGCAACGTCCGCACGATGGACCTGCTGCAGTTGCGCCGCCGCCTGGCGCTCCTGGGCGCCGACGGATCCCTGCTCGGCTGGCTGGAGGCCGCGATGGACGCCGACCGGATCCTCACCGCCGTGCTGCACCCGCCGGCCGACCCCGCCGACCACCCGCTGGCGGGCTGGGTGCAGTCCCGCGAGACGGCGCACCTGGTCGCCTGGGCGGTACGCGGCATCATCCCGCCCGCCCTGCGGTCGCGCGCCACCCGGACGCGCCGCGGCCCCGTCCCCGCCGGACCGCAGCTCTCGGCCGCCGACCGGGCGGACTTCTTCGCCCAGCTTCGCCGGACCGCGGAAAGCGCCGACCGGGCGGGGGAGCGCGGGCTGCTCCTGCGCCGCCAGAGCCTCTACCTCGCGTCCTACGATCCGGCCCCCGACGCCGGGGACTGGGCTGAGGCGGCGCTGCGCACCATGCGCCCGGCTCTGGCCCTGCGCGACTACACGCCGCGCTGGATCGAGGCCCGCACCGCCGCGACGGTCGCTGCCCGCCAGGGCGACCCGGTTCCCCTGCGCGACTTCGTCGACGCCATGGCCGACGACCAGCACAGCGAGCTCGCCAACCTCGCCTACTGGGCCTACTGGCTTGGCTCCATGCCGCCCACCCAGCCGGACGACGGGTTCCTCCACCGGCCGGATCCGACCGCGTGGAGCCCGGTCCACCTGTTCCAGCAGCTGGCCGGCTCGCTCCACGACGCGCCCGGCACCGTCGACCTGTACGTGCACTCCCTCCACACCCTGCTCCACCTTCACCCCTGGCTGCCGCTCGCCGACCCCGCCGCCGCCCGGCGTCTGGGCGGGCGCGCTGTCGAGCTCCTCGACGCCGGGGTCCTGTCCCCGGTATCGCGACGCGACTTCGAATCGGTCCACTACCGTCTCTCGCAGCCGAACTGACGAACCGCCAGGAGAAACGACGTGCCCGAACACGCACCCACCGACGCCGAGACCGCCGCCACAGCCGCCTTGCTCTTCGAGGCCGGCGCCCTGCGCAACCAGCCGCGCACCGGCTGGCCCTACGACGGCGTTCCCCTCTCTGCCACCGAGACCGTCGCCGAGCACAGCCACCGCACCACCGTCATCGGCGTCGCACTGGCCGCGATGGAAGGCGCCGACCCCGCCCGCACTGCCCTGCTGTGTGCGCTCCACGATCTCCACGAGACCCGTGTCGGTGATCAGACGCCGGTCACCCGTCGCTACGTCGCGACCGCTGACCCGCGGAAGGTGACAGCCGACCAGGTGACCGGCGCGCACCCGTCCGTCGGGAGCGCCGTCACGGCGGCCGTCGAGGAGTTCGAAGTCGGGGAGACCCTCGAAGCCAGGTGCGCGCGCGACGCCGACAAACTGGACTGCTTTTACCGGGCCTTGGAGTACCGGGCGGTCGGCTACCGCACCGACGGCAAGATCGAAAGGTGCCGCGCCGCGTTGAAGACAGACTCCGCCCGCAGCCTCGCGGACGCCGCCGCCGCGATGGAACCCACCCAGTGGCAGCGCACGCTGCCCGGTGTACCGGCCGTACGCTGAGCTGCCCTCAGCTGTTCCAGTCCATTCCGCTGGTACGGGATCGGAATCCTCCGCTGGGCGGCGACGCAGGGGAGCGTCCGTTTCAGAGCAGTGGGCCTGCTGCTTTTCGCCGTTGTCGGACAGCTTCATTGAGCGCCCCCCTCGTCCTTGGCCGTCAGACGTCGGACGGGTGAGCGCCACAACATCCCCACGGGCAGCAGGAGGGCGATCACCCCGATGGCCATCACGGCGCGGACGCTGATGAGGGTGCTGAGGGCGCCGGCGGCAAGCGCGGTGAGCGGCAGGATTCCGGTGGTGAGCCACAGGCTGGTCTGCTGGACGCGAGAGCGGAGTCGTGCAGGGCTGGTCTGCTGCTGTATGGAACGCTGGGTCGTACCGATACAGGTCGCCGTCGCCCAATGGAGGAATCCGCTGCCGACGAGGATCGCGAGCCAGGCTGGGCCCGGCTGGGCGAGCATCGGGGGGACGTGCATCAGCGCGTAGACGGGCCAGGCGCAAAGGAGGACCAGGCCGGTCCCGTGCCGGCGGGCGAGCCTGGGAGCGAGGAGTGCCCCGATGAGCCCGCCGAGGCTGCCGGCGCCCATGATCATGCCGAGGCCCGTGGTCCCCTTCTGCACGGTGTGCAGAAGGTGGTAGGGCAGGAGCGGTGCGGTCAGCCCGTCCCCTACGCCAGTAACGGCCAAGGCCAGGAGCAGCGGACGCAGTACCCGATCGCTCGCGCAGTGGGCGACGCCCTCTCGAATCGCGAGGATCGCCGGCTGCCGCTCGGTCCGAACTTGGACGGGGGCGGACAGGGCGCGGATCCGGGCCGCGCACCACGCGGAGACGACGTACGACAGGGCGTCGACGGCGAAGGCCCGGGCTGCGCCGACTGTGGCCACGAGGAGAGTGCCCAAAGCGGCGCCGGTAGTGCCGGCGATGGTTAACACGGCAGTGAGGCGGGCGTGGGCCTGGTGCAGCTGTCCCGGAGCGGCCAGCCTGGGGATGGCCGCGAGCGACGTGGCCGAGTGCAGCGTCGATGCGGTGCCCAGGGCGAGGGCGACGGCGTAGAGGAGCGGCATCGACAGCCGGTCGAAGGCGGCGGCGAGGGGGATCACGCTCACCAGGGCAGCCGCGGTCAGGTCCGTCGAGATCAGTATGGTGCGCAGCGGGTGGCGGTCCAGAACCACGCCCGCGGGCAGCGCGACCACCAGAGCGGGGAGCCTCGCGGCGCAGGCCAGGAGGGCGACCTGCCCCGGGTCGGCGTGGAGGTAGAGGACGGCGAGCGCTGGTAGGGCGATGGCGTGCACAGCAGACCCCGCGTGACCGATGCCTTCGCCCATCAGCATCAGGGCGAACGACCGCTTCACGCCCTGGGCGCGGTTGAGGAAGGGCGGTTTGGTGTGGATCTCGGGTGCCGCTGTCACAGAGGGGCTCCGGGAGACAGAGAAGGGTGGTCGGGGACAAGGGAGTACGGTGCGGCCTTCGGGGTGAGCAAGGCGTCCGTGGGTGGTGCGGGTGACGGGCGCCTGCGCCACCCGGTAGGAACTGATGCCGCAGGCGGGGCTGGCCGTTGGCGGCCGGCTGGTCAGCGGGGGCCGTCGGTCGCCGCGCCGACGCCGACCGGGGGTCCCGGCGGAAGCGTCCGGGCCATGGCCAGGACGAAGTCCGTCTGGTATCCGGCGGTGTGGGACAGCGGAAGGGGCCGGGGGCGGAGGGCCTGTTCCGCCCGGCGGCACCAGGCGAGCAGGATGGCCTCGGTCTTGGCTCGCCGCTCGTGGAGCTGGTTGCTGTAGGGGCCGGTGGCGAGGGGCTGGTTGCTGTGGCGCAGGAGCATGCCCGCGGCGCGCGCCGGGACGAGGAGGACCAGGTCCTGCCCCTTGCCGGATCCGGGGCTCTGCTGGATCTGCCGGATCATCACGGGGAGGATCGAGAGAATCTCCTTCGCGGCGGACAGGAACACAGATTCCTCGTTCGGGACTGCGGCGTGCTCGGCGATGAGGTCGCCGAGCACGTGGCGGGCGTCTTCGAGGATGCCGATGGCTTCCTGGGGCGAGAGCTTGAGGGAGGTGGACGCCCACATCGGGACCTCTGTGAAGACGCCGAGGCCGCCGTGCCGGTCGGTGTAGTGGGCGCTGCTGGATCCGGCGGGCTTCCACTCCTGGTCGTCGCCCCTGCTGCTGTCGCCGTCCACCTTGGCGACGGCCGGAGGTGCCAGGAGGTAGGCGCCGGTCCCGATGGAGGGGAGGCCGATGCAGTCCGAGGGCGTCTCCTCGACGGGCAAGCCGTACCGGGCCGCCAGGTCCGCCATGACCGGAGCGAGGCCGGGCTCGGCACGGGAGGTCATCGCCCACACACCGCCGGAGTCGCTCCCGTGGAGCGAGACGGTCAGGGCCGGCCGCACGTCGTCGATCACGCTCATGAGGGCGCGGGTCTCCGGCAGGGGCGCGTTGAACGACTCCGTGGGGAAGGTCCACTCGGGCTGTGCGGCGGCCGTGGGCCGGTACAGGCCGCGGTGGTACGACGCCATTGTCGGAGGCCAGGTCCTCGACCACCAGTCCTGGTTGGCCGCGACGCCGTCGGGGTCGGCGCATCCCACGAGGTGCCAGGTGACCGTCTTGCGGTCCTCGGGGTGTTCGGCGATGTACCGGGCGAGCGCGGGGATCACCGCGAGCCCGATCGGTTCGTTCGGGTGCGGGGCGCCGATGACGAGGACGTGCTCGGGGCCTCCGGGGATGGTCAGCATGAGCATGGGACGGCCGGCGCGGGAGCGGCCGATCTCGCGGAGGGCGCAGGCCGCCGGGTGCTCGGTGGCGATCTTCTCCAGCTCCTGGTCCAGTTCCTCCAGCGTGGGCGGCCGGTCGCCGATGTATGGGGCGAAGGTTCCGCGGGTCACGACCAGACCTCCTTGCTGTGGTCGCCATCGTGGATCGGGACGGTGTGGTGGGCGGGGCCCAGCGCGTGGGGTTCGTAGCGGTAAATGTGGGTGCTGCTGGCCGTGGCGTTGGCCGCGTACTGCGGCTGCTCTTCGGCGTGCGGCTCCAGGTCCGGCGCGGACGCGGCGGCGCGTTCCTGGGCGCTGTCGATCTCGTGGGCGACCAGGCTTCCGGCCAGGGTGATACCGACGGCGTTCATGCCGAGGATCATGAGGCCGGGGATGGTTTCGAGGAGATCGAAGGCGGACCATCCGACTCGGGTGGCGGGGACGGGTAAGCGTGCCTTGTGGGTCACGGCTGCTCCTTTCCGGAGGCGGGGTTGAAGAGGCTGGGCAGGAGGCCCCAGAAGGCGGCCAGGGCGATGAGGTGCGGGTCGGTGCGGGCTCTGCACCGTTCGCGCAGCTCGTCGACGTGGTCGAGGAACGGGCCGCTGGACCGGAGTTCGTCTGGGAGGTCGTCGTCCGTGGCGAGGCCGGCGAGGACGCGCAGGACGGCGAGGTCGGCTGGGGAAAGCTCGGGGGCCAGCATCGACACGGCAGGGGGAGCGACGTGGCCGCCTGCGAGCAGGGCGGCGGCTTTGCGGACGGCGGTGGGCGCGCCGAAGTAGCGGCCGATCCGGCTCAGGTGCTGGCGGATGGTCCCGACGGGCATTCCCAGCTCCTCGGCCATCTGCGTGTCCGACGCGCCGGTGAGCAGCAGTCGCCCGACTGTCAGCTGGGCCGGGGTGAGCGGGCGCGGCTTGGACGGGGCGGTGACGCGGGCCGGTGCCCTGCTGGGGAGTCGTGGTCCCGTCGGGGCATGGGTGAGGACGGCAGGGAGAAGCGGGCCGTGCAGGACGCGGTGAAGGTCGGCGGGCGAGGTGACGCCCTGGCCGGGGGGCACGGCCCAGTGAACGTCCCGGCCGCCGGTCGTTGTCAGCGGCGGGATGCCTATGGGTCTGCCCTTCGGCATGACCCGGACGCCGTAGGGCCAGTCGTGCGGGAGGACGGAATCGGGCGGCAGCAGGAAGTGCCATGCTCGCGTGGTGCTGTTGGCGAGCACGGGTCCGGTGCGCGGGCCCAGCGCGGTCAGCGACGGGCGGGCGAGGTCGGCCGGGACGCGGACCGCGGTGAAGTCCTCGCCACAGCGAGCGCGGAGGGTCTCGCTGCTGCCCGATATCCAGGAAGGCATGTCCCAGCCGCCCACGAACGAGCGGGTGTGCGTCCAGGCCGTCACGACTCCGCTCCCACTAGGTGGGGCGAGCTGAAGGCAGGGAGGTCCGCGAGTGCGGCCGTCGCGCCGAGGTGACCGACGTGGCTGAACGCCTGAGGGAAGTTGCCGAGCTGGCGGCCGGTGGCCGGGTCGTACTCCTCGGCGAGCAGGCCGAGTCCGTTGCGGACGGCGAGGAGGCTGCCGAGGACGATGCGGGCCTCGTCGGGCCGGCCGATCAGGGCGAGGGACTCGGCGAGCCACCCGGTGCAGACGAGGAAGCGTCCCTCGTCGCCGGGGAATCCGTCGGCCCCGACATCGTCGCCGGCGGTGCGGTAGCGCAGGACGAGTCCGTCGTCGGTGCCCAGCTCACGCTGGACGGCCTCGATGGTGCCGATCACCCGCTTGTCGTCGGCGGGCAGGAAACCCACGAGCATGGCGTGCAGGAGCGAGGCATCCAGCTCCCGTGACCCGTACGACTGGGTGAAGGAGGCGAGGTCGTCGTCGAAGCCCTTCTCGCACACCTCGGCGTGGATCGTCTCGCGCAGCGCCCGCCACCGCTCCAGCGGCCCGTCGGCGTGGCTGGCCTCGATCGCGCGGACGGCGCGGTCGAAGGTCACCCAGGCCATGATCTTGGAATGGGTGAAGTGGCGCTCCGGACCGCGCATCTCCCAGATGCCCGAGTCGGGCCGGTCCCAGACCCGCTCCAGCTCCTCGGCGAGCGCGACGATGAACGAACCGAGCCACCGGGACCAGCTGCTGTCCGCCTGGGCGAGTTCGTAGAGCTCTACGGCGAGTTCGCCGTAGACGTCGACCTGGAGCTGGTCCGCGGCGGCGTTGCCGATACGGACCGGCGTGGACTGCTCGTACCCCGGCAGCCAGCCCAGCTCCCTCTCCGGCAAGTCCCTCTCGCCGCCGACCCCGAACATGATCTGCCGCCGGTCCTGGCCGTGGGTGGCCTGCACAGCCCAGCTCACCCAGGCGAGCGCCTCGCTCAGATAGCCGTACTTGCGCAGGGCTCCGGCGGTGAGCGCCCCGTCCCTCAGCCAGGCGAAGCGGTAGTCGTAGTTCCGGACACCGTCGATCTCCTCCGGCAGCGAGGTCGTCGGCGCGGCCACGATCGCGCCTGTCGGGGAGTAGACGAGGGCGCCCAGCGTGATCAGGGAGCGGACGACCGCCTCGCGATCGGGGCCGGAGTAGGTGCAGCGCTCCGCCCACGCCTCCCAGAAGTCCAGGCTGAACTTCAGCAGGGAATCGTCGACGGGCACGGCCCGCGGACTGTCCACGCCCTCGCGCCAGGAGAGGCCGAAGGCGACCGTCTGGCCGGCGGTGACGGTGAAATCCGAGACGAGGTCGGCGCGGTCGACGTGCACGGGGACGGTGGCGTCGAGCCACAGCCGGCCACCGTCGTGCTCCGGCAGGTCGATCGCGTGGTGCCCGTCGAACTCGACGATCCGGGGGACGATGGCTCCGTAGTCGGGGCGGGCCCGCAGCAGCGACCGCATGGTCATCGTGCCCGAGAGCCCGGTCACGACCCGCACCAGGCGCGGGGAGCCACCGCCGGGCACCATGAAGTCGGAGACGACGACGCTCGCCGTGGCGTGGCTCCATGTGGTCTGCAGGATCAGCGAGTTGCCCGCGTACTGGCGGCCGGAGGCGGGGATGGCGGTGCCGTCCATGAGCACGGTGGGCGCGATCTGCCAGAAGCCGTGCTCCTCCGTGCCCAGGAGGCCGGCGAAGACGGCCGCGTCGTCGAACCGAGGCATGCACAGCCAGACGATGCTGCCGTCCCGGCGGACCAGGGCACTGCCCTTCTGGTCGCCCAGCAGGGCATGGTCCTCGATTCGCGGGCCGACGACCGGCACGCGGTCGACCGCGTGCTGGTGCGGGATGGCGGGCAGGGCGCTCACGCGGCCACCGCCGCGGTCATGGGACGGTGCGGGGCGATGATCTGGCCGTCGGGCAGCAGCTCACCGGTGTCCTCGAAGAGCAGGACGCCGTTGCACAGAAGGCTCCACCCCTGCTCGGGGTGATGGGCCGAGAGACGGGCCGCCTCACGGTCTGCGGAGTCGGCGCTCGGGCACGGGGGTTGGTGCTGACACATGGTGGGAGTCCTTGTGGGTACGGCAGGAGACGGGAGCGGTGGACGAGCAAGCCGGCGGCTTCCGGTGGTCAGTTCCCGGGGGGCACGAGCGGAGATTGCCGAGCGCTCGGAGGCCGGGAGGAGCCAGGGAGCCAGACGGACGTTCGCTCTACTCCGTGCGTCGTGCGGCTATCAGTGGCAGGAATGAGCCGTGGGAGGCTCGCTGGCATAGGGATGCGGCGCGTGCGGAAATCGCGCAGTTTTAGGGGAGTCGGCGAGTGCGTGCAGAATCTCCGCGATGCACTCGGCCATGGGCTGTTGGGTGTCCACGACGATCTTCGGAGCCAGAATCGAACCCGCGCTCCCGGCGTCTCCCGGGGGCCCTTCAGCGTCCTTGTGGGCCTTTTGAGCGGGATCCTCCGACACAGGGGCTGTGCGGACGCATTCGATGACGTGAAGGCGGTGGCCTATACCGCCGGCGAGATGCCGGAGCGCTCGCACATCGCGGGCCCGTGTGAGGGGATGAGCATCGAGGACTACCGGGGAAGTGGGGCGCTGGTGGAGATTCCACACCGCGGCCTGCAACAGCCACTCGTAGAGGCGGGCCGCTTGCTCGTGCGAGGTGGTGCGGGACGTAGGGAACATCACGGTTCGCAGTTGGGCGAGGTCGAGCAGGACCCCGCCGATGACGATCGCGAGATGTCTGGCCAATTCCGACTTGCCCGTACGCTGCCGACCGCCGATGGCGACGATCACCGCGCCTCCACAGCCGTGCATCCGATCGAGGCGACCGCACGCTTACGAGCGGGTACCTCCGCCTCGCCCGGCCAGCGGAAGAAGGCCCACACTCCCTTGCCGACAACCTCTCCATCACGTGTCGCGGGAGCCGCCGTCCAGTGGTCGGCAATCGCGGAGACGAGCCGGAGACCGCGCCCACCGTCCGCGGTGTCGGGCCGGAACACCGGCGCGGGAACATTCGGCGAGTTGTCAGTCACCAGGATGCCGAGTGCCGCGCCGGGTTTGACGGAGAGCGACAGCCCGAGCGTCTCGGTCTCGCCCGCCGGCCGAGTTCGACCATGAAGCACGGAGTTCGTCACCAGCTCGCTGGCCACGAGAAGGACGCGGTCCGTCAGCTCGTCTTTGCGGCTGAATCCCCAGCCCATGAGCTCTTCCTGGAGGAACTGCCGCGACTGGGGCACGGCCTGTCCCGAGTTCGCGAGATGGATCGTAGCCAGTTCCGCCTCGACATCGTGCGCCAGGACAGCGAGGAACTGCCCGGTCTTCCGAGTCGACGTCATTGAGCGCACCCCCAATCCTGGATGGCGGGTGCCGCCGGCCGATGTCCGGAGCGCGGCGGCACCCGCAGGCTCACGAGCCAAGACCGTCAGGTGTCGTGGCCGGCGAGCGGCTTGTGGTCTCGGGAAGCCCGAGGAGGGCAAGAGTTGCCCCCGTGCACCACGAGCGGCAACCGTGACGGTTCACGTAAACGTGACTGGCTTGCGTGACGCTTCACGTATTCCAGGGCCGTACTTGACGGAGCCGCGTCTTCTTGACGCAGAGCGGACAGCATGTCAGTACGCTGGTCGGCGAGTTCGAAGGGAATCAACTCCATGCGACGTGGCCCTGGACCTCATCGTCCGTCCTGCGCAAAGCGGTTACGTGCGAGCGGTGCCGAACGCGGACACTCAACCGACGAGATCGCCCGTACAATTCAGGCGCACTGCTCCGTCTCCCCCTTGCGCGCACAGCGTCTGGCCAAGGGCCTCACCCTGACCGAGGCAGCGGACCAGATCCGCGAGCTCGTCTCTGACCTGGACAGGGGCCCCCGGGTCACCGTGGAACAGCTGCGGCTCTGGGAAACGGGAGGGCATCAACCGCTTCGCACCACCGTGCTCGTGCTCGCCGCCTTCTATGGCTGCTCGCCCGGGGATCTGGGCCTGGAAGACACCGAGGCCGTCGCCGGCATCGTCCTCCGGGCAGAGTCCCGGCATGGGCACCGCGCCGAGATCACCTCCATGTCCGCCATCGGCGAGCGGATCCCGACGGCTGCCGAGCACCTCTCGCACAGGGTCGACGCCGCGCGGCGTGCGGTGGACCGTACCCTGGCCTCCGCGACGGTCAACTCCAGCCAGCTGGACCACATCGACGAGATGGTCCTTTGGGCCAGCCAGGAGTACATCTCCACCCCGCCGGCCCTGATGCTCACCCGCCTTCTGGACCTCCTTGCCGAGGTCGAGGAGCTGGCCGCATGCCGACAGCCGGCCGCCGTCCAAGTTCGGCTCTCGGAGCTGACTGCGATGCTCTCCACGCTGACTGCCGACGCGCTCATGAAGCTTGGCGACCTCACGCGGTCGCGATCTTGGTACGCCACAGCGCGTACCGCTGCGGACGACAGCGGAAACTCGGAGCTTCGAGCTCGCGTCAGGGCTCAGGCCGCGATGCTGCCCTTCTACTACGGTCCGATCACCCAGGCGGTGAATCTGTGCCGGGAGGCCAGGGTGATCAGCAGCAGAGCACGAACCAGCGCCACGCACGCCTTCTCGGCAGCAGCAGAGGCGCGGGCCCTGGCCAAGCTTGGCGCCGAGGCCGAGGCCGAGGCCGCACTGCGCTACGCGACGAAGGTGTTTGAACAGTTCGGCGGAGACTCGGCGGACGATGCCTTCGCCTTTCCGGAGCGCCGCTACCTGCTCTACAAGAGCGGGACGCTGACCGCTCTCGGGCACACGCGCGAGGCCCGCCAGGTCCAGGAGCAGGCGCTCGTCCTCTACCAGGACAAGACAGGGATCGATCCTGCCCTCCTCCGGCTTGAAGCAGCCATCTGCTACGCGCGGGACCGAAGCCCTGACGAAGCGTGCCAGCTGGCCGGCGCTACCTTCCTGCGGATGGACCCCGCCCACCGCACACCGATCGTGGAGGAAAGAGCCCGCGAGGTTGTAGAGGTCCTTCCGGCGGTGATACGGACAGGCCGGGCGGCGCGCGAGCTTCTTGAGATCATCGAGCTTCCGCCAGGCCGGATGTGACAGGACGGGCCCGTGTCGGTAAGCCTGTGCGACATGACAATCACGCCGGCCCCGGGTGGGTTCGACGAGTTCGAGATGTACCAGGTACTAGAGCGGGCATGCGCGAAGGCCGGCCTCGACAGCCGTGATGCGCGTCTGCTGCGCGGTCACACCAACGCGGTTCTCCTCCTGGAGAAGGAGCAGGTGGTGGCCAAGATTGCTCGGAAGGGAACAGACGTCGAGAGCGTTGCGCGCACGGTCACCTTCGTACGCTGGCTCATCGAAGCAGGCTTTCCTACCGCCCCGCTGCACCCTTGCGATCAGCCGCTGATCGTCGATGGGCACTCTGTCACCTTCTGGACCTACCTGCCGCAACCCGAGCACCCGGTGGCGGCCGGGCAGCTGGCCGGTCCCCTCAAGGCGCTCCACTCACTGCCTCCGCCCCCGATCGCACTTGCTGAGCACGACAACATCCGTGCTATCCGCCGCTCACTGACCGCGATCACATGTCTCCCTGCCGCAGCCATCCGATACATGGAGGAGGAGGCAGACCGACTCGAGGGGGCATTGTGGGGAGTCGACTTCGCTCTTCCCCCCGGGCTGATACAGGGCGACCCACAGCACCGAAACGCGTTGCACACCACCGACGGATCTGCGGTGCTGTGCGACTGGGACACGGTCGCCCATGGTCAGCCGGAATGGGACCTCGTCACGGTCGAAGTCCACTGTCGGCGGTTCGGCTACGGCCAAGCTCACTACCAAGCCTTCGCGAGCACCTACGGGTGGGACGTAACGAAATACGCCGGCTACTCGGTTTTGCGTGATATTCGGGAGCTGCGCATGATCACCACTAACGCACGAAAAGTTCGACATGCTCCTGAGTCTTTGAGTGAGATCCGGCGGCGATTCGACGGGCTTAGGAGGAGGGACACGCAGCTCCCCTGGAACATCCTCTAGCCTCAATACCAGTGACTTAAGGGTCGCTGCTGGTAGCGTGGCATCCAGGAGGTGCCTGGATGCCACGCCCTGGGCAGGTCAAGCCGGAGACGGATGAGCGGTTGTCGGACCGGATCGCGGTCGGGCTGCTGACGCGTACGTTTCCGCCGGAGCTGGTGGACCGGGTGATCGCCGAGTCCGGTCGCTCGGGCCAGCGCACGCGGCTACTGCCGCCGCGGGTGGTGGTGTACTTCGTGCTGGCGATGTGCTTGTTCTCTGGGCAGGGGTACGAGGAGGTCGCGCGACTGCTCACGCAGGGGCTGACCTGGGCGAAGCGTTGGTCGGGCGCGTGGCAGGTGCCGACCACGGCGGCGATCTCGCGGGCGCGGGTGAAGCTGGGGCCGGAGCCTTTGGAGGCGCTGTTCGCCGAGGTTGCCCGGCCGTTGGCGACCGAGGGGACCCGGGGTGCCCGGTATGGGCGGTGGAGGCTGGTGGCGGTCGACGGCACGGTCTTCGACGTGCCCGACAGCGAGGCGAACGCCGCGTACTTCGGGCGGCCGAAGACCCATCGGACCGAGCGATGTGCGTATCCGCAGGTGCGGATGGTGGCACTGGCCGAGTGTGGCACCCACGCCATCACTGCCGCCGCTCTGGGGCCGCTGTCATCATCCGAACCGGCCCTGGCCCGCAGCCTGTTCGGTCATCTCGGCGTAGGGGATCTGCTGCTGGCCGACCGCGGGTTCACCGGCCTGGAGCTGTGGCGGGCGGCCTCGGCCGGCGGCGCGGACCTGTTGTGGCGGGTCCGCGCCCACCAGGTACTGCCGGTCCGTCAGGAACTGCCCGACGGCTCGTACCTGTCGGAGATCGTCACCGCGAAGGACCACCGCAAACGCGCCGACCCCGAGGTGGTGCGGGTCATCGAGTACACCCTGCAAGGCCCGGGCCTCCCGGAGCAGGATGCGCCCTACCGACTGATCACCACCATCCTCGACCCCGACGCCGCCCCCGCCACCGACCTTGCCGCCCTCTATCACGAGCGGTGGGAGATCGAGACCGCACTGGACGAGCTCAAGACCCATCAGCGCGGCCCCGCCCAGGTCCTGCGGTCCCGTTCACCTGAGGGCGTCGAGCAGGAAGTCTGGGGCCACCTGCTCGTCCACTACGCGATCCGCAGCCTCATGCACGTCACTGCGGACGCCGCCCAACTCGACGCCGACCGGCTCTCCTTCACCCGCAGCATCCGCCTCGCGCGCCGACAGGTCACCGCACAGGCGGCCTTTTCCCCCTGACCACCTGGCCGCAGCCCTGGCAGAGGGCCTGCACGAGATAGCCCGGCACCTGCTGCCCGCTCGCCGCAGACGCTTCAACCCCCGCGTCATCAAACGCAAGATGTCCGGCTTCGGCGTCAAACG